>CACZOH010000070.1 GCA_902782785.1 uncultured Ruminococcus sp.
ACACAAACTGAATATGGCAAATTGTCTTGAAGTAGCGTTTTTATTTTGGATCTTTGGGTCCCTCGGCATCGTCAGTCTGATTTTATTGATCGTACAGTATGTAAAACACAAACGATTATAATACCGACAATCAGCACAGTATCACTGCCAACGGTGGTGAGTAAGCGCGCATTTGAAAGGAGTTTGCAAAGTATGAAAAAACAAAGTGTTTTAATCATTTCTTTTTTTGTTATCGCGACATTTCTATTCTGTTTTTTGGCTTCCTGTTCATCTCAGGTTTTACAATACCCGTTGCAAAAAGAATATGTTTCAAAAAACGACTACACATCGCCTTAT
The DNA here is from genome assembly GCA_902782785.1 of uncultured Ruminococcus sp. GTDB lineage: Bacteria > Bacillota > Clostridia > Oscillospirales > CAG-272 > UBA1248. The sequence goes on from CACZOH010000070.1 coordinate 337, forward strand.
TTGTATTTTGAAACAGATGATTGCAGGTGGAACACAGGGCGAGGAAAGTTATACGATCATAATTTAAGCGGGAATTATGAGATAAAAGATAACGTAATCATTTGTACTGAAACATATTGGAATTTAAGAATCGAATTGGAATTAACCGGAGATAACAAAATAAAAGTTTTGTCAATCAAAGATAAAGACGGTGTTCTTGATTGGCTGCATGAAGGTGATATTTTGACTCACTTTACTTAAGATCCAACGGTTTCAAATGCGACCGAATTTACAGGCAATTAAATTCAAGTCCGTCATCAATATCCGCGCCAAAAACAAAAAGGCAGGGAACACTGCCTTTTTATTTTTAACATACGTGCGCGGTTATTATTGCAGCGTAAATTCAACGTACGCGTTGTTTCTGTAAACCTTTACGGTGCTGCCGCTTGTCAGTACATCGGCGATCGTGTTCACGTCGGAAACGCTTTTCCCGTTGACCTCGGTTATTATATCGCCTTTAATGAATTGAGTTGAAGAACGGACCGAGGAGATGAAACACCCGACGGGGATCTTGAAGACCTCGGATTGCTTTTCCGAAACGTTTTCAACGTATATGCCGAGCGAGCTTATGAAAACGGGAGATTTACTTACCGATATGGCTGAACTGTCGTCCTTCAAAAGCTTTTTTATATCCGGAAGCAGACAGTCCATATGAAGCACGTCACCGTTTTCGTCTGAGACTATTCCGACGACCTCTCCGCAGCTGTTTATCACGGGTGCGCCTCTGTACTCGCATTTCGGTTCCGTTTTGATGATGTTGTTGTCAGACGCGTCGTAGATCACTAAATCCGTTATCTCTTTATCCGCGGAGGGTTTGCAGAAAACCTCCTGCCCGGATTCAAGCAAGCGCGAATAACCTATTTCAGCGGTCGAAAGACCTGTCGCGTTTACGTGTATTACGGCTATACCTTTTTCTTTGCTTAAACCTACCGTTTCCGCGTCGTACGATCTGCCTTTTATTACGACTTTCAGATTCTGACCGTCGCTTGCAATTCCGTACGTTGTGACGATATATCCGTCAGCCGTCAGTATTATTCCGGTACATTCTCCCTTATCCGACGTGACCGAAACGGTGAATTTCGACGAAGCCTCGTCGATTTGTTTTTTATTCAGCTCCGATTTCGGAGGGGTTACGACTGACACGGCGCTTCCGCGGAACAAAAACGCGGAGAGCGATGAACCTTTTGTACGGAGGACCGTGTCGGCTATGAACGCGGTGAGGCAGAGAGAAAGCACGACAAAGCCGCTGATGACAAGCACGGTGATGATCACGCTTCCGCGCGTCCGTCTCTGCTTTTCCATCAGTTCTTTTTTATATTCGTCGTAGTTGTGCTTGTACTGAAATCCGCCGTACGATTCTTCTTTTTTTGCCGCGGATTTATCAAGCTCTTCAATGTTGTTGTTCTGCATTTTCCCTGTCCGAAATACGTTTTTACAGCGGTTTTTTTGCCGCGTATATTATTTTAATCCCAAATTTTAAACAAACCTTGTTTATTAGGTTATCTTTTTAAAATTACCAAATCTTTTTACAAAAAGTCAATCGGTCTTTTGTTTTTTTGTTATATCCGTCTGTTTTTTTGACTGTTCTGCTGACTTTTTCTGATTGTCCGCAGGCTGAAGAGTGAAGACGAATTCACAGTATTCGCCGAATACGCTGTTTACCCAGATCTCCTCGCCGTGCGAGTTAATTATGGTTTTTACTATATACAGACCGAGACCGACGCCGGTTCTGTCAAGACCTCTGCTCTTGTCGCTCTTGTAAAATCTGTCGAATACGAGAGGCAGCTCTTCTTTTTCGATGCCCTGACCCTCGTTATACACGGCGGTGTATATTTTCCCGTCGCGCTCTATATGAGATATCTTATAGATGCCGCCCTGTTTAGAGAATTTTACAGCGTTGTCGCAGAGATTGTATAAAACCTGATAAATGGCGTCTCTGTCTGCGTTGACGAACATTTTATCGTTTTCCGGTTCAAATCTTACGTCGAGCTTCTTGTCTTCAAGCTTCTGTTCAAGCGAAATTATTATCTGCCTCGACATCTCGCAGATATCGAAAGGCGCCATGACAAATTTACGGTCGCCCGCCTGTATTCTTGAAATATCGAGAAGAGAATTGACAAGGCGCGCGAGACGCTTGACCTCGCTTGATACTATTTCAAGATAATAATTCTGTTTTTCATAAGGAATGGCGCCCGAAAGAATATTGTCTATAAATCCCGCGATCGTAGTCATCGGGGTGCGCAGATCGTGGCTTACATTAGCCAAAAACGTCTTTCTGAGCTCCTCGTTTTTTTCGAGCGTCGACGCCATATTGTTGAACGCTGTGGCGAGCTCCGCCACCTCGTCGTTTCCGCTGACTGGAACGCGTACGTCGAATTTGCCCTGCGTGAAGGATCTCGCTGCTTCGCTCATTTGCTTGAGCGGCGACACGATTTTGTCCGTGACGAAGAAAACGGTTATAAGCGCCGCCGCCGTGACCCATAAAATGGCGACGACCGTCGTTCTCACGGCGCTCTCCGCTATCCCGGGAATGGACGAGCTTGTCGAGCAGACGAGGATGATACCCGCGGTATTGTCCGTGCCGTCTTTAACGACTCCGCCGGAGACGAGCATTTTTGATGAAAACAGCCCGTCAAGATCGGAATAACCGTCGTATGAACCCGTGCTTTTAAGTGAATAAGTAAACTGTTCCTTTATATCCTCGCCGACGGTTATATAATCCGGTACGCCGACAGTCATCTGTATGACTCCGTCGGAGTTGGCAACGATAACAAAGATATCCTGGTTTACCGCGGATATTATATGCCGTATCGTGGGAGATATGTCGGATGCGGAAAAATAAATGTATTTTCCGAAATCGGTCGTTCCTCCCGATGAATAACCGGACGAAATGAAGGAAACGAGCGTATTCTTTGCGGAACGCATTGTTTCCTTTTTCAGATTTTGAGAGTATGTCGTTGTTGAGGAAGAATATATCAATCCCAGTATCGTGAAACTTACGAGGATTATTATCATGAAAATGACAAAATATCTCGTGAATACGCTCTTGAACAAAATCGCACCCCACATTCAAAAAGTTTGCGGGCTGCCGCAAGCTGACCGCGCTATAAGGAGAAAAACGCGCGATCCGAAAAATGCGGCAGCCCTGTCATTTACTGAAGAATTTCAAACTTGTATCCGACGCCCCATACGGTTTTAAGTATCCATTTGTCGGAAACGCCTTCAAGCTTCTCGCGCAGACGCTTTACGTGTACGTCGACCGTGCGGCTGTCGCCCAGATAGTCGAAGCCCCATACTTTGTCAAGAAGCTGATCGCGCGTGAAAACTCTGTTGTAGTTGGAAGCGAGGAAGTAGAGAAGCTCCAGCTCCTTAGGCGGGATGTCAACGCTCTTGCCCTTGAGCTTAAGCTCGTACTTCTGCAGGCTTATTTCTATGTTTTCAAACTTTATGACTTCCTCGTTTGAAGGATTTTCGTGACTGTTGCAGCGGCGGAGAACAGCTTTTATGCGAACTGCGAGCTCTTTGAGATCGAAAGGCTTTACGACAAAGTCGTCGGCGCCCATCTCAAGACCGAGTACCTTATCGAATACCTCGCCCTTTGCGGTGATCATTATGATCGGTTTGGAAGAAACCTCACGGATCTCGCGGCAGACCGCCCAGCCGTCTTTCTTCGGAAGCATGATGTCAAGCAGGACTATGTCCGGCTCATACATTTTAAAGAATTCGACGCCCTGTGCGCCGTCGTTGGCTGTTTTTACTTCATATCCCTCGTGCTCAAAATAAACGCGCAGAGTTTCGCAGATGTTGACGTCGTCGTCAACAACGAGAATTTTAGTACCCATCATTGTTTTTTACCTCCAAATAATTTAAACTTGTTAAGTTTGTGATTTTTTTCACTAAATTCATTATATCTCGTTTTGCACAAAATGGGTGAACGTGGTGTAACATATATATGAATTTCAAGTAAATATGAATGCTTTGCCAATTTGCTTTTCTGCCCGTACCGGATACATTATCACGCTTAAATAACGGAAATTTATTTTATGGTATTGACAAAAAGATAAAAATGAATTATAATATAAAAACTAAAAGAAAAAAACGGTATTATTTGGAACTGAAATGAAATTAGGTATAGTTGGTTTGCCGAACGTAGGCAAAAGCACGCTTTTCAACGCAATAACGAACGCCGGAGCGGAAATGGCAAATTATCCGTTCTGCACGATAGAGCCGAACGTCGGCGTAGTCACCGTTCCGGACGAGCGTCTCGATAAGCTGGCGGAGATTTATAACCCTGAAAAATACACCCCGGCGACGGTGGAATTCGTCGATATAGCGGGTCTTGTCCGCGGCGCTTCCAAAGGCGAAGGCCTGGGAAATAAATTCTTATCTCATATACGCGAGGTAGACGCGATAATCCACGTCGTCCGCTGTTTCAGGGATGAAAACGTGATCAACGTTGACGGCGATATAAATGCGCTGCGCGACGTTGAGACGATAAACACGGAGCTCATACTTTCCGATATTGAACTGGCGGAAAGACGCGCCGATAAAGCCCGAAAAATGATGAAAGCGGACAAAAAGTTTGAAGCAGAGGCGCTTTTCTTCGAGCGTGTGACTGCGGAGCTGAACAACGGCGTTTCCGCAAGAGCGATAAAATGCAGCGAGGATGAAGCGGAAATGCTGTCGACGGTTCCTCTATTATCTGCAAAACCGGTAATCTACGTTGCAAACGTGCCGGAGAGCGATATAGGAACGGATATGACGGGCAACGTCGAATATCAGTCGCTCAAAAAATATGCGGAAAACGAAGGATCCGAGATTATCCCGATATGCGCCGAAATGGAAGCGGAGCTTTCCGAGCTTGAAGGCGAAGAAAAGCAGATGTTTTTAGAGGAAATGGGCATAGAGGAAAGCGGGCTTGACAGACTTATAAAGGCAAGCTACCGCATATTGGGTCTTATAAGCTTCCTTACCGCCGGACCGAAAGAGGTCCGCGCGTGGACAATAAAGAACGGAACGAAAGCGCCGCAGGCGGCGGGTAAGATACATTCCGATATGGAACGCGGCTTCATACGCGCCGAGGTGATAGCCTACGACGATCTTATAGCTATAGGCGGCAGTCTCGCCGTCGCAAAAGAAAAAGGGCTTATAAGAAGCGAGGGAAAGGACTACGTGTTCAAGGACGGGGACGTGGTCGTGATCAGATTCAACGTTTGATTATCCCGATAAAAATCAATGGATCCGACGGACGCCGGATCCCGTAAATCTACCCATAGCTCAATTGGACAGAGTATCAGATTCCGATTCTGACGGTTGAGGGTTCGAGTCCCTCTGGGTAGGCTGATATTACAAAGGAAGATATGCCGTATGAAAATCATAGAACATATCAGAAATCTGAACAAATCCATATACGTTGGAGAAAGATTCGAAAAAAATCTCAAAGCGCAGATGTTTTTCGGCATTCTCGCCGTGATCTTCGGTACGATAATGAGTTTTCTCAATATCATACAGAAAAAAGGGTTTGTGACCGTTACCACGATACTGTTCGCGGTCGCGGGCGTTTTGATAATCATTTGTACAAAGGTGATCAAAAAACGTGAACCTGCAGTCATTATAAGTGTGCTTTTGTGTATGATGTTCTTCTCGTATTACGCGATATTCGGAGTAAACGAGGGATTTGCGATACTTTGGACGATCACGATGCCGCTTGTTATCTGTTATTTCATGAGCGTAAAATACGGCATCCTGCTTTCAATGTATTTTGAAATACTTGTCATCATAATGTTCTACACGCCGCTTCGCAATCATTTCGGACAGTATTATTCCGTGACGTTCATGAACAGATATCCCGTTCTTTATATGTGTTCCGTGCTTATAATCACGATTTCCATGGTACAGTATCACGAATCTGTCCTGAATGAGCTCGATTATATAGACAGACTTAATAAAGAAGTTGAAAAACAGACGAGGGTCGCGACGGAGCGCGCCGACAAGCTCGGGCGTTTGTCCGAGGAGATGGTGGAAACGCTTGCAAGAACGATCGACGCCAAGGACAATTACACAAACGGCCATTCATTCAGAGTATCGGAGTATTCCGTCGCGCTGGCGAAAAAGCTCGGCTGGGATGATGAGCGGATTTCAGTGCTGAAACGCGAAGCGCTGATGCACGATATAGGTAAAATAGGAGTACCCGACGATATTCTGAACAAACCCGGTAAGCTGACGGATGAGGAATACAAATCCGTAAAATCACACACGACGACGGGAAAGAAGATACTCGAGGGACTTGAGGATATGACAGAGGCGGCTGAGGTCGCGATGTATCATCACGAAAAATATGACGGCAGCGGATATCCCTCCGGTATTTCGGGAGAAGGTATCCCCGCCAACGCAAGGATCGTTGCCGTCGCCGACGCCTATGACGCGATGAGCTCCGACCGTATTTACAGAAAGGCGCTTAAAACGGAGGATATTATTTCCGAAATGGAAAGACAGCGCGGAAAACAGTTCGATCCCGAATTTCTTGACGCTTTTCTGGAACTGGTCAAAAACAGCGAAATATAAAAAAACAGCGTTATCAAACGCTGTTTTTTGTATCTTCTTTTTTTTCGTCTGCTTGTTCTTCCCCGGGCTTTTTTTTGAAATCGTATCTGATTGCGGCGATGAGCAGGGAGGTGAGAGTTATTATCTCGGTGACTATGCCGGCGTACGATTTAAAGTACACGTCGTAAACTATCCATACGGGCGAAGCCGCCGCCATAAATATCCGCGTGCTTCTCGGCTTTGACATCCACAGCGCGGTGGTCTGAAGCAGAGCGCCGGCGATCGCAAGCAGATCTATCGGACCCGACCACACGATAACGGTCAGTATCAACTCCGCTGCGCAGACTGTTATCGGTATGGCTATACTGTCAGCCCATTTGTATCTGCCGCGAAAGTAGAAAACGATATTTCTCAAAAAGCATACTATGTTTATCATAACGCCCGATACGGCGCCCAGAAGCGCGTAATGGGTGATAAAACAGATGCTTATGCCTATCTGAAAAAGCAGGATGACAAACCGCTTGTTTGATTGATAGGAGCAGAAAAGCAGTATCATTGCAACTACCCCGACGATCTGCGCGGGGACGTTCATATCTGCAAAAAAGCCCATAAAAACCTCTGTTTACTTTATTTCAGTCACTTTATATCCCTGACCGTCGACAGCGGAGCGGATCGTATCGTCGCTTATATCGTCGGAAAGCGTGATGACCGCCGTTCCTTTTTCGTGGCTAACCTCGGCTGATGTCACATTTTCAAGCGCTTCAAGCGTCTTTTTTACTCTCGCCTCGCAATGCGGGCACATCATACCTTCGATAAATACGGTTTTAGTCATTTCATTTTTCTCCTCTTCTGTTATTATATTTACGCGCTCCGCTTCGACCGGAGCTTTTTTTGCTTTGAAAAGATTGAGCCGCAGGGCGTTGCATACGACGCAGAAGCTTGATAATCCCATAGCCGCTGACGCTATCATGGGATTGAGCGTCAGCCCGAGACCGACGAACGCTCCCGCGGCGACGGGAATGCATACGGCGTTATATATAAACGCCCAGAACAGATTTTCATAAATATTATAAAGCGTTTTTCGACTTAACGATATGGCGGCAGCGGCGTCCGCCGGCGAGCTTTTCATAAGAACAACGTCAGCCGCGTCTATCGCTATATCCGTTCCCGCGCCTATCGCTATACCGATATTCGCTGACGTGAGAGCAGGCGCGTCGTTTATCCCGTCGCCGACCATGGCGGTCTTTTTGACTTTTGATAACTCTTTGATCTTCGCTTCTTTATCGATCGGCAGAACGCCTGAAATGACGTTATCTATACCGAGCTGTTTTGCCGTCGCTTTCGCCGTTCTTTCGTTGTCTCCCGTCAGAAGCGTTACGTCTATGCCGAGGCGCAGAAGCTCCGATACGGCAAAACCGCTGTCTTCCTTTACCGTGTCTGCCGCGGCGATTATCCCGATAAATACGGAGTCGTAAGCAAAGTATAGAGGAGTTTTACCCTCATCCGATAATGCGTTTCCCGTTGATACTGCCGCGTCAGGTATATTACATACAGAGCTGATATATGCGTGATTTCCCCCGTAAGCTTCCTTTCCGTTTATAATACCGCCTAGACCTTTTCCGGGTACATTTTCAAAACCCTCGCAGTCCGATAATTTCAGATCAAACTGTTTTATATATTCCGTGATCGCTTTTGCAAACGGATGCTCGCTTTTTTCCTCAAGCGAAGCGGCGATCTGCAGAAGTCCGTTTTTATCAAGCGAATACGGTATAACGTCCGTTACCGCGGGATGACCTTTTGTAAGCGTGCCCGTCTTATCAAATACGACGGACTTGATCTTTCCGGTCTCTTCAAGCGCCGCGGCGGTTTTGAAAAGTATATTGTTTTTAGCCGCGACTCCGCTTCCGACCATGACCGCAACGGGCGTGGCAAGTCCGAGAGCGCACGGACAGCTTATGACGAGAACGGATATCCCTCTTGCCAGCGCAAAACCGACGCCGTTTCCGATCAGAAGCCAGATCACGGTAGTTATAAGCGCAATGGTCATAACAACGGGAACGAATACGCCGGACACCTTGTCCGCAGCTTTTGCGATCGGAGCCTTGGACGCCGACGCGTCGGATACCGCTTTAATAATGCGGGATAAAGCCGTATCCTCGCCGACTGCGGTCGCCCTGCATTTGACGTATCCCGTTGTGTTTATGGTCGCGCCGCTGACGGAGTCGCCGTCTTTTTTGTCGACCGGAACGCTTTCGCCGGTCAGCGAGCTTTCGTCCGCCGTACAGTGTCCCTCGATAACGACGCCGTCTGTCGGGATCTTCTCACCGGGATAAACGGAGAATATATCGTTTGCGTTCAGTTCCTTTGCGTTGACTGTTATTTCCGTACCGTCACGTATGATATGCGCGGTATCGGGCATAAGCTTTGACAAACCCTTGAGCGCGTTCGTGGTTTTGCCTTTGGAATAAGCCTCGAAGGTTTTTCCGAGCGTGATGAGCGCGAGGATCATCGCCGCGCCTTCAAAATAAAGCTCGTTCATACAAGACATAACGGTTTCTGCGTCGCCCGATGCCTGAGCCGACGTCATTTTGAAAAGCATTACCGTACTGTAAATAAACGAAGCGCCGGATCCGAGCGATACGAGAGTATCCATATTCGGCGCACCGTGAAACAGGCCGGAAATACCGGAAATAAAGAATTTCTGATTTACTATGATAACGGAAGCGGAAAGTATAAGCTGTAAAAGCCCGACTGCAACGTGATTGCCGGATAAAAAAGGAGGAAGAGGGAAATTCCACATCATATGTCCCATTGACAAGTATATAAGCGGCAAAAGTATGCAGAGAGATATGATAAAACGTTTTAAAAGCGTCCTTACCTCTTCATTTCTTTCTTTTTTTTCGTATGCCGTATTTGTTTTTCCGTCGGTGGATGATATACCGTATCCTGCTTTTTTAACGGCGTCCATGATCTGCACGTCCGTCGCGGAACCAGATACGGTCATATCTCCGGTCAGAAGATTAACGCTGCATTCATCAACGCCGTCAAGTGAAGATACGGCTTTTTCCACCCTTGCGCTGCAGGCGGCGCAGCTCATTCCCGTAACTTTGTATCGATTCATGATATCACCTATTTCAGAAGCTTGTCGAGCGTTTTCGTCAGCTCGTCGAGCTTTTGTGTCTTTCCGTCTTTTATATCTTCCGCGACGCAGGTTCTTATATGATCGTTCAGAAGCTCGCGCGCAAAAGCGTTGAGCGCTGACGTTGCCGCTGAGACCTGCATCAGAATGTCAACGCAGTAAGCGTCGTCCTCGACCATATTTCTTATTCCCCGGACCTGTCCCTCAACGCGGCAAAGCCTGTTTGTAAGACGCTTGAGCTCCGCTTTGTCACGTATTTTTTTATTACAGCAGTTTTCCATAATAACCTCCGTTTCGCATATATTATATACTCCCGAGGGGTATTTTAAAAGCATAATTTGTGACAATTTTGTAATAAAAAAACGCTCTGTTTTAGAGCGTTTTTTATCAGAATCTGACCGTTTTTGGTTTCTCGACAAAAGAAGAGAAGACCGCAGTCGCATTCTTGCAGTAAAACACCTCGGTATTGCCGTCGTTTTCGTCATACATAGTGCGAAGAGACGGATAAGCGTCGAGCATTGATTTTTTAGCTTCATAGGACTCGTCTGCATAAAGCTCGCACGTCAGACGAAGCCATTTATTATCCTTGAAAGCGCAAATTTCGGCTTTCGGGTTTTTGTGAAGCTGTTTTGATACGTCTTTGACTTTTCCCGTCTGGATATAAAGCTTTCCGTCAAATAAGTTCACGGTTCCGAAAGGTCTGACTCTCGGTTGTCCGCAGTCGTCGGTTGCGAGATAATAAGTCCCCGCTTCTTTTAAGAATTTGAATACTTCTTCCATTTATCTTTCCTCCCATACAATGTTTTCCATGCCGGAACCGATCTCAAAATGGTATTTGACTATTCCGAGATCTGTTTTTGAACACGGACCCAATAAAGCCTTCGCTTTGATCTTACCGTTATCATAACTTATAATAAATCTTTGCTGATTTATCGCGGTCGGCGCAAGAGCCGCCGCCTTCATACCGCTTAAGAACCATTCGGGCGCCTCTCCCGTTACACGGCAAAGCTTATCGACGGGCTTGCTTTTGTGCGGTACTCCGTTTGTTTTGCCGTAGCCCAGGACGATAACGTCATATATCTTTTCATTTTCGGAAAGCTTGACCGGCACCTTGTTCTTTTCAAAGGTCAGCGCTACCCAGCAGGTGTTGAGACCGAGCGTCTGACTCAACAGTACAAGCTCCTCGCCATAATAACCGATATCCTCGTCGCGTCCTTTTTCCGCCGCAAGAACAAAATAGTTTCTGCAGCCGGAAAAAGAGCCGTAGTTCGGTTTATTTGCCTGAAACGCCTCCGGCTCATTTATACAAAGGCTGATTTTCAGACCGGTGTCATTGTTGATTTTATCAATTTGCTTATTCAGTATTTCGATTTTGTCTTCTTCTATCGCTTTATCCGTATACTGTCTGACGCTGTGGCGCGCGAATACGGCTTCATATAACGTCATATGTTTTTCCTCCCGGATACTTTTATTTCTTCTTTGAACCTTTCCGGCTCTTTAAGATAAAAATTCTGATGGTATTCCTCGGCGTCATAAAAGCTTTTATATGCTTCGACGGATACCGTGTCCTTACAACCGAGGGCGTTTATCTTTGCGTCAGCCGCGGCTTTTTCTTCATCGCTTGTATAATATATCGCGAGCGTATATGATCTGCCGCGGTCTATAAACTGTCCGCCGCCGTCCGTTATATCTACGTTTCTGAAGAAAACGTCAAGAAGTTCCGGATAAGAAAGCCTGCTTTCATCGTAATCTATCTTTACGGTCTCCCTGTGTCCCGTTGTCTGCGATTTGACGTCTTCATAAGAAGGCGAGGCTTCGTCTCCGCCGCAATATCCGCTTGTAACCGATAGAACGCCGGGAATCTGTGTGAAAACGGGAGTTATGCACCAGAAACAACCTCCCGCAAAGTACGCCGTCTTCATAATATCCGCTCTATCTGCGACACGAAAGCGGAAAGTCCCGCCGCGTCGTCTTCCGTAAATCTGTGCTTGAGCTGCGAATCTATGTCAAGTACTCCGAAAACCTCTCCGTTTTTGTGTATCGGTATGACAATTTCGGAGCGCGACGACGGGTCGCACGCTATGTGACCCGGGAATTCGTGCACGTCGTAAACGAGCTGTAATTTATCAAGCGCAAGCGCTGTGCCGCAAACGCCGCGTCCTTTTTCTATCTCGATGCAGGCGGGCTTGCCCTGAAACGGCCCGAGAATCAGTTTTCCGTTTTCGCAGAGATAAAACCCGGCCCAGTTTATATCGGGCAAAGATTCAAATAACAGTGCAGATGCATTTGAAAGATTTGCGATCAAATGCGGTACGCCGTCGGTCAGCGCGGCAAGTCTGCCGACAAGCTCTTTATAATCCGTATCATACGTCATATTTATATCCTCCGGTCCGGATTATATCATATCACGTCTTTTTTTTCAATAGTTTTTTTGTTTTTTTTAGCTGTGACGATCCATAAAACGACGCCTGTGATCATCAAAGCCGGGCCGCCTATGAAATAAACGTATAACAAACGGTTCGTCGTGCCGTATATTTCTATAACGCCTTTCATTATAAACCCCACGGTCAGCGCCGCGACGCCGGAGTTATAAAAATTGTAGGACAGACGGCTCATCATGTTCTTTTCCGATAAGAATATGAAGAAGAACGGTACGCAGCCGAGCGTCAGCGGCGGCATAAAACAGAATATCATAAAGAAGGAATATACGCCGAAGCTGAAAAACTCATAAACGGCGCCGAATATCGAGCAGAGAAGCGCGGCGGCGAGATATACCCCCGCGGTCTTTGCCGCGCTTGTTTTAATATCCGATGTAGACAATGTCAGACACGCTCCTTTCACTGATTTTTCTGCCGTTTGTTGTGGGATTGTTTACTATTTCGCCGTTGAACACCATAGTCTAGGAGCCGCCGCCGTCAAGATTGTACGCGACGGTCACGCCATAGTCCTGCATAAAGCACGAAAGCTCGTACAAACTTAAACCTCTGTTTTCATTCGTGCGTCCGTCGGATACGATGAAAACGTAATGAAGCTCGTCTATCATACCGATGGCGGTGCGAGGATTGCTTGCCATAGCAACTCCCACCTCATATCCGTCCGATACGATTATCTCGCCGTCCGATATGAGTCCGGGACCGAAGGACAATACGTTTACGGCTCCGTCCGCAAGCAGCTGTTCCGCCGAAATATCCTTGCTTTCAAGCACTTTCATATCCCCGTCTTCATAGATCGCTATGATATCCGTGTTGGTCCTTGATCTGTTTCTGTAAAGCACGCCGTTTCTTATAACGTATCCGCTTTCGCGCGCGCCGTAATAGTCTCCGTTGATCGCAAGTATCGCGCCGACTTCTTCAGCCGTGACAGATGTCTTTGCCGCCACGTTTTTGCCGTAGGTGTTTTTTGCAAGCGCGGTCTTCAGATACTCCGGAGAAGATAAGACGATATCTGCGACGTATACCGTCGTATCGTAATATCTGTACGTTCCTATCGTGATCTTAATGTTGTCGTCTTCATAAGATTTATCGGTTATTACGGGTTGTGTTTCCTCTTCGGTTTCCGTTTCGGATTCTGTCGTTTCTTCGGCTGTCGTTTCGGCTTTTTCGGTCTGTGCGTTTACCGTTTCCGTTTCTTTTCCGGTCCCGGTTTCTACTCCGTTTGTCGATAAAGGCGAGGTTTCGGGTTGTGCGGGCGTATCGTATACTCTTACGATAACGAAAGTATCAAGCGCAACGTATACGGTAAACAATATCAGAACGATACAGAATATTACCGCAAAAAGATGTTTTTTAACTTTCATGCTCTCCCTCCTTTTCGCCTGTATTATAACATTTCCATGTGATGACAATATGATAAAAGCCTAAAATCAACGCGGAAAAAAGATGATTTCCGCGTTGACTGTACTTATTTATCTCGTTTGTTTTTTCTTTTTAATGACAGAGAAGATTATAACGCCCGTTATGACCGCAGCAAAAGCGATTACAGCAACCGCGATTATCGCGGTCTTTGTACCGTTTTCTTTATTGTTATCTTTCGTTGTTTCGGTAACGGTATCAGTCGCCGAGGGTTTTGTATCATCTGTCTTTTCCGTCTCTTTTTCGGTCGCGGCTTCGGTCGTTGTTATTTCAACCGTTGTTTCGGATCCCTCAAAAAGGCTGTAATCAAAATCATACTCTATAGCGGTCGCGGCCTCGGTTTCAGCTTCCGTTTCAGTTTGCTTTTCAACGTTTACTTCTTTTAACATCGCGCCGATAAGCACATCAAGCTTTTTCTGTGTCATAAGTTCATCGTCAAGCGCTTCAAGAACGGCTTTGTAAACGCCGCTTTCAGTATCTCCGCCACTGTTGACGAAGAGCTCCATATCCGCCCTCGCGCCGTCTTTATCTAAATACGGAGTGCCGTAGACTTTTATTTCCGCAAGCTGAAGCATATAGCCGTCCACAGAAGTCTTGCGAAGTTTTACGGCTTTCATCATAATAAATCTTCCGACTGCGTTCTCCGGCTCGACCGTGTAACTTATTCCTTTGTTGTGTCTGTTGATATCGTTTGTCTCGGATGCGATATCGGTAAAAGTTTTTCCGTCGCTCGACACGCTGACGGTAAAGTCCTTCGGCCAGCAGCCGTTCGGATATATCTCGGCTTTTTCTATACAGAATTCGTCTCCCAAGTCGACTATTGCGTATTCCGTGGAGTTTTCATCGTCCTTATGGACCTGAACGTTGCTCGTCCAGCCGTTATTCAGATTTCCGTCCGTAAGGAATTCGGGTGCCCAGCCCCACGTCTTGTAATCCGGACTTTCCGGATATGAAGAGACGTAAACGGCTTTACCGAGCGCTATGTTTGAATTCTTTTTGTATACCACGGGATCTGTGTCAAGCTCTATGTTTGAAACGCCGTATTTATAAAGCTCCGTACCGGGAAGCGTTTCATCGTCGTTATATATCTCGATTTCACAAAGCTCAGACCTGTTATTATTGCATTCGGATATTTCGATTTTTACGTATCTGCCATAGATCCGGTCAAATCTGAGAGACGGGGCGCTGTTGTCGTGAATTGTAAGATCTTTCGCCGTCGCGATAACGCGCCAGTTATCGCCGTCGTCTGAATAACTGACGGTAAAACCGGAAGGCATAGAGGCGCCGTAATGATCGCCTACGCCGGCAGGGTAGAGGTCGATACGGTTGAACTTTTGAGTTTGTCTGAGATCGACGGTAATAGTATCGAGTCCATTTTTGCTTGACGAGCGCCAGCCGTTTGCACCGGTCGCGGCAAAGCGTCTGCCGTCGTTCAGGTTGTCCATATACCAGCCTTCCGCGCCGACTGAGGAAGAACAGCTTATGACTGCATCGGAGGCTAAATTGTCGGACGGCGCATAAGTTTTAACGTGTTTTTCGCTGTAGTCGTAACCTTCGGGCAGAGCAATTATGACAGCCTCGCCTTTGTCAAGCTCGGCGTTAACTGTATTGCCGTCTTTCGCAAGATCGTAAAGCTTGCCGTCTTCGTATGAAAGATACTGCAAAGCGCCGATATCGTCAAAAACAAGAGAAACGGATTGAGATCTTGTGAATAGATTGTTTACCGCCATACAGTAGTTTCTGCCGGTGTGCTTATCCTTAAGATACGATATCGTAAGATCGCTTTTTCCTTTTGTATGAACAAAGAAATCGTCGGGTATAAGCTCAGCGGCGTCGTATGTATTTGCGCTTTCGTAAACCTCCAAAGCGTCAAGATTTATCAATGTTTTTCCGACGTTGTGCATCATTTTGTCTATTTCGCAGATAAACTCATATTTTTTGTTTGGGACGCCTTTATGAGTTATGATGCCGTCGGCAAAAGGAGCCTCTCTGTTATACGGGGTAAACCAGGTGAAGTACGAAAACTGTTTTATACCGTAAGCGAGACCGATATTGAACTCAAACAGAGTCTCCTCGCGGTTAGGTGAACGGAAGGCCTGCGTCTGGCTGACGGACTGTATATACATACCCGTTTTTACGTTGTTCAACAGACCTGTTTTTCTGACTGAATCGAGGTTTTTCATCATGAGAGTTCTGTTAATGCTGTCTTTGGAAAGCATAAACGGGTACATATCGTACATCACGTATTCCTGCGGATAACCCGTCTCCGCGCACAGTCTCAGCCAGTCGTTAATCTGGCTTTCGTATATCTCATAGCTCGGATAGGCGTGACCCGGCAGAAAATTAAGGTGCATATATCCGTTCGGATCGGCTTCTTTCAGCGCACTATAGGCGTCGATGAAGACGTTTGCGTTATACGGCTCATCAAGCATATAGTATCCGTACGCTCCGGGAACGTCCTTATATTCTTCCACGAGTTTCTTGATCTTATCAGGTTTGTAATTCAGAAGACGGTTGCCGAAGCGGTTGTCGCCGACGCACATTCCGATGCCGTATTTGCTGCAAAGCTCAAGCATTTTAAGCTGATCTTCTTTTGAACCGATACCGTCGCCCGTACCGAGCACCCAGTCGATCTCCGCGTCAGCCATATACTTATACTGCTCGTCGTTTATATATTCCGACGTAGGCGGCCAGAATATGGATATAAGAATGTTTTTATTGAAATCAAACGCGGGTTTTTCCGCCTTTTCTTTCTGTTCGCCGCTTAAAGCGGCGGGCGTTAAAGCACCCGCCGCAAAAACGGTAAGCAAAAGCGTGATTAAAATATGTTTAACAGCTTTCATTTATTCAATTCCGTTCTTTTGATTGTAAAATACCTTTGCAGACGTAAAAGTCTCCGTTTATAATAACGGGTTATTTTTTCTTTTTCTTTACAAGGAAGACGACCGCTCCGACGATCACAGCCGCCGCAAGGACCGCGGCGCCGATTATCAGCGCTGTTTTGCCGCTGCCGTTGTTTCCGCTTTGTGAAGATCCGGTCGTTTCCGGCGTTTTTTCGGTGTCCGGCGCTTTTGTTTCGCCCGGCGTCGTTTCGGCTTCCGTTTCCGTCTCTGTATCTGTTTCGGGCGCCGTCGTTTCCGCTTCCGTTACGAAATACTCAAAATCGTATTCTTTTGCGGTCACGGCATCCGTTACTTCCTCGGTCTCTTGCGGAAGCGTAACAGCCGCTTCGTCGAGCATCGTCTGAATAAGCTGATCAAGTTTTTTCTGCGTCATAAGCTCGTCGTCAAGCGCTGCTTTTACGGCGCTCAGACTGTCGCTCTTTTCGTCGCCGCCGCCGTTGAGGAACAACTCTATCTTAGCCTGCGCGTCCTCCCGGTCAAGATACGGCGTACCGTAGACCTTGACCTCGCCGAGCTGGAGCATCGGACCGTCGGCGGAGGTGGAGCGCAGTTTTGTCGCTTTGAACTGTATGAATCTTCCGTGTACGTTCTCGGGTTCCGTCACGTAGTTTTCTTTCTTGTCAAATCTGTCGTAGTCGTTTGTCTCGGAAGCGATCTCCGTAAACGTCTTGCCGTCGCTCGACACGCTCACCGTGTAATCCTTGGGCCAGCATCCGTGTGAGGCGAACTCAGCTTTTGATATATTGAACTCGTCGCCTAAATCGATAATCGCGTACTCTGTCGAGTTTTCCTCGCCCATATGGATCTTGACGTTGCTCGTCCAGCCGTTATTCTCATTGCCGTCGGTGAGAAAATCAGGGTACCATCCCCAGTCCTTGTAACCGGGACCGTCCGGGTATGATGAAACGAATACCTTTTTGCCTCTTGCAAGGTTTGAATCCTTTTTGTAGTTTACCGGCGTCGGTGTATCGTTATCAAGCAGACCGGCAACGGTGCCTGACGGGATCTCGACTGCGGAGACCGTACCGTCGTCGTCGTAGATCTCTATTTCACAAAGCTCCGATCTTTTTGATCTGCATTCGGTTATCTCTATCTTTATATATCTTCCGCTGACCTCCGGGAATTTTAGCGAAGGGGCGCTGTTATCGGTTATTTCAAGTCCGGACGCTTTTGCAAGCACCGTCCAGTTTTCATTGTCGGACGAATAGCTTACCGTAAACGCTTTGGGCATATATTTGCCGTAATCATCGTTCAAGCCGGCGGGGTATAGATCTATTCTGTTGAAATTCAGGGTTTTGCCGAGATCGACCGTTATGGTGTCGAGTCCGTCCTTGCTCGCGGAACACCAGCCGTTGTCCGGCGCTTCTTTGAATCTCTTGCCGTCGTTCAGTCTGTCCATATACCAGCCGTTCGAGCCTTCGGAGGAGGTGCAGTAAATCTGCGCGTCAAGCGCTAGATTATCCGTAGGCGCATACGTTTTGACTTTCCTTGCACTGTAATCGAAGCCCTCGGGCATAGCTATGATGATCGCTTCGCCTTTGTCGAGCGATACGGATACCTTGTTTCCGTTCATCTCAAGGTCGTGAAGCTCGCCGTCCTCGTATGAAACGTACTGCAGGCTGTTTATACCGTCTTCGAATGTAAGGTCGAAATTCTGCGCTTTGTTGAACAGATTGTTTACAACCATACAGTAATCTCTGCCTGTTTTTCTGTCTTTCATATAAGAAAGCGTAAGGTCGGCTTTCTTTGCGGTTTTTACAAAGAAATCCGAGGGGATCAGCTGTATGGCGCCGTATCCGTTTGACAAACCGTAAACTTCAAGCGCGTCGAGATTTATAAGCGTTTTTCCGACGTTGTGTATCATATGGTCGAGCTCGCAAATGAATTCATATTTTGCGTTCGGCACGCCCTGATATGAAATGATACCGTTGTCAAAAGGCTCGCTTCTGTTATGAGGCGTGAACCACGTGAAGTAAGAGAACTGCTTGATACCGAACGCAAGACCTATGTTGAACTCAAACAAGGTCTCCTGTCTGTTGAGCGAACGGAAAGCGACCGTCTGAGAAACGGACTGAATATACATAGCCGTTTTGACGTTGTTTTCAAGACCGACCTTTCTGACAGACTCAAGGTTTCTCATCATCGGTTCTCTGGATATTGAATTCTGAGCGAGACCGAACGGGTACATATCGTACATTACGTATTCCTGCGGACAGCCGGTCTGAGCGCAGAGCTTCAGCCAGTCGTTCATCTGACTTTCGTATACCTCGTAGCTCGGATAGGCGTGACCGGGCAGAAAGTTCAGATGCATATATCCGTTGGGATCGGCTTTCTTCAAAGCTGTGTAAGCGTTAATGAACGTGTTGGCGTTATACGGCTCGTCAAGCATATAATAGCCGTACGCGCCCGGTACGTCTTTGTATTCATTCACGAGCGAAACGATCCTTTTTTCACTCATATTGAGCAGATTGCCGCCGAAGCGATCGTCGCCGACGCACATACCTATACCGTATTTACTGCAAAGCTCAAGCATTTTCATCTGTTTTGCCTTTGAGCCTATGCCGTCTCCGGCTCCGAGCACCCAGTCTATCTCCGCATCCGCCATATATTTATACTGCTCGTCATTTATGTATTCCGACGTAGGCGGCCAGAATATGGAAATAAGGATGTTTTTATTGAAATCAAAAGGTTCTTTATTCATCTCGCTGCCTCCGTTTTCCGCCGCCGCGGGTATGAACGTACCCATGACGATCGAAATCAATAAAAAACATAAAACCGATATTATTATTTTTTTCATTAAAATGTCCTCCGCCGTATTAAAGAAGGGATGATATTACTGTTCTGTATATGCAGGTATCTCGTCCTTGAAAAGCTGATAGAACTGCGAAACGTTTACAAGCTCGATCCCTTCCGTTTCGGTAACGGTCTTTATGAAGTTTTCAAGCTTGTCGTAGCTCTTGTAAATATCAAGCTCATAGCCGTGACCCCAGCAGAAGAAGAGCATATCCTCTGTGCATTCCGCCTCGGCAAAACGCTTGAAATCGGACATAAGCGTCGCTTCGCTGATCTCTGCGGTCGGCTGGAGCCAGAGAAGCTCCTTCGGCAGATCGAATTTATGCGTTGAAGTCGTACCGCGTCCGAGTCTTACAGTCGTGTTTTCATAAACTATCTTCATAAGATTGCGGTTGACGTTCGGATCGCCGCCGGGCCACGCCATAACTACGGGATATTTGCCCGTAAGCTTATATATGTTCTTCTGGTCTGTATTGACCTCGGATATGACGGTTTTTTCGGACTGTTGATCAAGAGCTAAATGTCTGTAGGTATGTATCGCGAGATCGAATCCGTCGTAAATCCCGGACTGCATTTCTTTTTTCGTAAAGCGTATATGCGGAACTTTTACAAAGTCCGACCAGTCGGTGCCGTAAAGTCCCGTGCTCGTAAAGAACGTCACGGCGTAATAATCATACTTTTTGCACATTTCTATTATTTTGAGGTCCTGCTGAGTTGTGTCGTCAAAACAAAGTACAAAATACTTTTTCGGCGTACCGTCGCGGACTATGCCGGAATCCATGCCGGCGTATTCCGTACCGGGGGCGGTCGTTTCCGGCTCAGTCTCTGTCTCGGTCACGGTTTCAATCTCTGTTTCTGTTTCGGTCACGGTGATTTCCTCCGTTTCTGTGATCTTTTGTGTTGTTTCCGGCGCTATCGTTTCAGCCGACGTTTCAGCCGGGCCTCCGACACACGCCGTAAATGCGAATATCACGGATAACAAAATAATTGCGGACAGTATTTTTTTTATCATAATAACAATACCTCTCTTTCATTTCTATTTTATCACATATTTTATAAAAAGTAAAGGTATTTTTCGATTTTTTATTGACTTGATGAGAAAAATATGGTAAAATCAAAGAAAAAACGGAGATAAAAAAATGACGGAATACGAAAGATTAAAAAATCTGCAGGTACCGGACAAAACGGTCGACTGTGTGCTCGATACCGATACGTATAACGAAACGGACGATCAGTTTGCACTGTCGCTTCTTGTCAAGCACGAAAAGACGAACGTACGCGCGATCTACGCCTGCCCGTTCTTCAATTCAAACTCATCCTCGCCCGAGGACGGAATGGAGAGAAGCTACGACGAGATAATGAATCTGCTGACTCTCATAGGAGACGAGGAGATGAAGAAAAATGTGTATCGCGGAAGCAGGGAATACCTGCCTGACGAAAACACGTTCGTTGAATCACCCGCCGCGCGCCACCTGTGCGAGCTTGCAATGCAGTACAGCAAGGAAAACCCGCTCTACGTCGTTTCCATCGGCTGCATAACGAATATCGCATCTGCGATACTCATTAAGCCGGAGATAACCGACAATATCGTAGTCGTGTGGCTCGGCGGCCACTATACGTCGTGGGTGGATACAAACGAATTCAATATGATGCAGGATATTGCCGCCGCGCGCGTCGTATTCGGCTGCGGATGTCCTCTCGTCCAGCTCCCGTGTATGGGCGTCGTCTCGTCTTTCTACGTTTCGGGACCCGAACTTGATTACTGGCTCAAGGGCAAAAATCCGCTCTGCGACTATCTCGTAAAGCACACGACCGAGGCGGCAAACGAATATGCAAAGGGCAGAGTATGGAGCCGGATCATCTGGGACGTCACTGCAGTCGCGTGGCTTTTGAACGACGGCGGCAGATTCATGCTGTCAGAGATAATCCATGCGCCGATACCGGAGTACGATCATCAGTACGCATTTGACAACCGCCGCCATTTCATGTGCCGCGTGACGCAGATCTTCCGGGATCCGCTGATGCAGGAGCTTTTCAGAGTTTTAACCAAATAAAAACAGGGAGCGATAAGCTCCCCCTTTTAATTATACGTTACGCTCTATTCCGTCGCCTGCTCAAGCAGGGTAAACCGCTTGTTTTCGCAGTCTATCTCATATTTCAACCCGAGCGGTAATATGCCTATCGGGTACGCGTGGCCGACGTTTACGTTATACAGCACGGGAAGGTCGGGTCTATCGGCTTCGCGCAGAGCTGTTCTCAATATCTCTTTATACGGCTCGTATTTGTCTTCGAAATCGGGTCTGCCCATTACTATACCGTTTATTTTATCAAACATCCCGTCAGCCGCCATTCCGCGCAGCATCCACAACAGATATTCCGGGGGTAAATCGTCCTCGCTCGTTTCAAGCAAAAGCAGCTTACCGCGCCAGTTGACCGCGCGCCACAATTCCGTAAAAGAAATCATCATAAAAAGCTCAACACAGCCGCCTAAAAGCTCGCCCTTAACCTTGCCGCTGCCCTGCAGTATTTCATAACCTGTGTTTTTATGAAGCGTCGGCTTTTTATTCATATTCTCAATACCCCAGTGCACTCTGTCACACTCGCACGCGTAAAAATCGCTTGACGGTATATCAAGCGTCGGCTTCGGGTTTAAAAGCGTGTTTTCAAACGAGGCTTTGAAATACGGATTCATTTCCACGTATTCGGCAATATCGCACATAATATTACCGCCGTAATACGACACAAGCCCCGCCTTGTGCATCATAAAATGATTTGCCGTTGTGTCTGAATAGCCCGTAAATATCTTCGGGTTGTTTTTTATAACGTCAAAATCTATATAAGGCAAAAGCCTTACCGTATCGTCGCCGCCTATAGCGCAGAAAATCGCTTTTATTTCGGGGTCGGAAAACGCCTGCATCAAATCGGCGGCTCGTTCCTCCGGGTGCTCGTAAACATACCGCCTGCCCTTGAGCGCGTGCGGCATTGCGGCCAGCTCTATACCGTATTCTGCAAATCTTTTTTTCGCTATATCGAATTTGTGTATCAGTTTTTCCTCTCCGAGCGAGCCCGACGATAATGAAACGACGGCGGCTTTATCGCCGCGCGTCAGTCTTTTCGGTTTTATCATCACATATTCTCCGTTATATACGCGTTTGCTTTGTATAAAAGCGATTTTGAATCCTCGTGGCGCAGTACGCTCATCGCCTGCTCGTAGCTCATAAGCCGTACTTCGGCGACCTCCGCAAGCTGAGGTACAAGAGGCTGATTCTCATAATAAGCGAGAAAATAAGTTACGCGTTTGAGAACGTTTCTTTTTCTCGGCAAATAAAACGATGTCTGTTCGCAGAAGCCGTCAAGCAGCTTTGCGTCAACGCCTATTTCCTCCTTGATCTCACGCAGAGCCGTTTGCTTTTCCGTTTCACCGCGTTCTATATGACCCTTCGGAAAACCTTTGTCACCCGTGAACGAACTGATGACAGCGTATTTTACGGCGCCCCTGACTGTTGTATAAACGACGGCGCCGCACGATATCTCACACGGGTGAAGCGTGCCGTTTTCGATCTCGTATCTAAGCTCGTAATCGTATACCGGTTTGCCTTCGTCGTCTTTATATTCGCCCGCGCGGCGGAAACCCGCTTTTGACATACAGTGCAGAGAAACGGTATTTTCCTTGTGACATGACGCGTATATCGGGCAGATCCCGAGCTCGCTCAGCTTTTTGACCGCGAAAGTCAGTATCGCCTGCCCGTAGCCCTTTCCTCTCAGGGATGGACGGACCGAATAACCGATGTGACCGATTTTTTTTATCTCATCGCCGTCTATATCGGGTCTCAGCTGACATTCCCCTATATACTCGCCGTTTTTGAAGCACCAGTATGTAAGCGTTCTGGGAAAGCCCTCCGGCAAGCCCTTACCGCTTTTAA
Source organism: uncultured Ruminococcus sp. (assembly GCA_902782785.1). Lineage (GTDB taxonomy): Bacteria > Bacillota > Clostridia > Oscillospirales > CAG-272 > UBA1248. Next base: position 23,528 of record CACZOH010000070.1, read on the forward strand.
GCCGTCTGTACATAAACGGCGCGAGAAATCTGAAATATTTGATATTTTCTTTTTTTACGGGCGTCCATTCCGTATCTTTACATTCAATAGCCTCACGGCAAGCCGACAGATATTCGGAATAATATCTCATCTTCGGCTCCGTAAAGCACAGACCTCTTTTATCCGCCATTTTTAACCTTATATATTGTTTTGACTTTTTGTATTGCCGTTATCTTCTTCCCGCGCCGCCTCCGCGTGAAAATCCTCCGCCACCGCCGTGGTGACCGCCGGAAAATCCGCCGGATCTGCCCGAAGAAAAGCCCCCGCTTGAACGTCCGGACGAAAATCCGCCGGAGCGACCCGAGGAAAACCCGCCGAACGTGAAGCCGCTTGATCTGTGCGTACCGCCGAAGGAGCCGCCGTGATATGTGCCGGACGATCTGAAGCTGTTCGGGTTTATGTTTATACCTCCGCTTGATCTGAACGTGTGTGCGGACGAATTGCCGGAGCCCGAACCGAGCGCGGTGGCAAAAATTATGAATATCGTGACCACTATCGAAACGATTATGACAAGCGCTATCACAATAACCGTGAACGCAACGACGACTGAAGCTATCGCGGTCACGACGGACCAGAAGGTAACCTTGTTTTCCTCGCTTTGCTGAGTTCCGTTATTCGGTGTCAGCACCGCGGTATTATCGTGTTCCGCTTCAACTACCGTAACGGAATAAATCTGCTCGTACTTTTCTATAAGCGCGTCAAACAGAGCGCGCACGCCCGCCGAATACTGTTTTTTTGCAAAATAAGGCTCAAGATAATCGTTCAAAAGCAGCTTAAGGGTTCCCGACTGCAAAAGACTTTCAAGCCCTTTGCCCTGCAAGACCCAGTAATCGTCTTCGTCTATCGACAAGAGAATGAGCACTCCGTTGTTTTTGTCAGCCGAGCCGATCTTCCACTTGTTGAAAACCGCGTAAGCGTAGTCCTTTATATCGTAGCTGCCCGTTGTATTGACGCAGGCGACGACTATCTGACCGCCGCATTTATCAAACAGGTCTATGTTTTTGCCGATAACGTATTCTTCCGTTTTACCGTCAAGTACGTCTGCTTCGTCATAAATATAGAATACGTCCGACTGCTCAGGCACGTTGGATTTTTTTCCGGAGCAGGATATCAGTAAAACAAGCGGTAAAAGAGCGGAGAAAAGAAGCGCGATGGTTCTTCTGATTTTCATTTTTTAAATACCGCCGCGTCGTCCGTTCTGTCTGTGAAAACGACAATAACGGAGGCGGGAAACGCGTTTGCCGCCTTGTTGTATTTTTTTGCCGCACTGTTGTACGCGTCGTTGTTCTGTATCCTTGATATAACGGATAACATTTCGGCGTTGCACGATACCGCTGTGCGCTTCTGCTGATCGTCGATACCCGTTTTTGCGGAAAACTCTGCAAAAACGACGGCGGCGGCAGAACTGATACTGCTCAACGATTTGTCCTGACCTGAAAACGGATCGTTTGTATCGAGCTTTGAAAGCTCCGCGTCAAGCTGAGCGGTATTGCAGCCGTTTGCTTTTAAAACAGCGGAGAGCTGTTTTGCAAAATCAATATAACTCTGCAGATCCGACGCAACGGAATTGTCAGATGATGAGAATTTCCCGATCACGTTGTTTTTATATGACGATACCGTGCGGTTTACCCCGAGAAATACCGACAAAAAGATTATCAGTACCAGGGCGCCGATGGCGGCGCCCACGTTGTACTTAAAAAATTTCTTCATTTATTTCCTTATCTCTAAAAGCTTGTTCTTGACCTCGGTCTCAATACGCGCGAGCTCAGCTTCCGCGGCGATTCTCTTATCGTGACCTTCCTCGCGTATCTTCTGTACCTCGTCAAGAGTTGTGATGAGTTCCTGATTCGTGTGCGTAAGCGTTTCAATGTCTATTATCCCGCGTTCCGCTTCCTTGGCTATACCGACGGTGCTCTGATGGAGTTTTTCCGCGTTCTTTTTCAGCAGTTCGTTCGTCATATTCGTAACGGCCTGCTCTGCCTGAAGCGCCTGCTCGGAATGTGCGAGTCCCAGCGCTATAAGCATCTGACTCTTCCATAACGGTATGGTGTTGACGATCGTTGACTGAATCTTCTCACTCATCACGCTGTCGTTGTTCTGCACCAGACGGATCTGCGGAGCCATCTGGATGGAGACCATCCTCGTAAGTTCAAGGTCGTAAAGCTTCTTTTCAAATCTGTCGCACATTGCGGCAAAGTCGTTCGCCTTCTGCGCGTCCTCGGCAAGACCGCTGTCCTCAGCCTTTTTCTGCAGATCCACGAGCGTCGTTTCACGTTCCGTCTGGAGCTTCTGTTTACCGGCTAAAATATACATTGACAGCTCCTTGAAATTCGTCAGGTTTCTGTCATACAGCTGATCGAGAACGGCAATATCCTTAAGCAGCGTTACCTGATGGCCGTCAAGCACCGTAACTATGTCGTTTAC
>CACZOH010000071.1 GCA_902782785.1 uncultured Ruminococcus sp.
CATAATCACGGAATCGTTCAATATCATATCGATCGCGATCTACTACGTAAGACAGTACGTGAAAAAGAAGAAAGAAAAGGAAAAAACAAATGAAAAAAGCGAAAATAACGGTACTGGGCAGCTATAACACGGATATAACGCTGAACGTTCCGCATCTGCCGACTGACGGCGAGACGGTGTTCGGAACGCAGATGAAATACAATCCCGGCGGCAAAGGCTCAAATCAGGCGGTCGCCGCGCACAGAGCCGGAGCGGACGTCACCTTTATCGCTAAGGTCGGCTGCGACGGTATGGAAAAAGTCGGTTTTGAACTGTATGAAAAAACGGGTCTTCCCACGGACAATATAATCCGCGACGAGACGGCGAGCACCGGCGTGGCGGCGATAGAGGTAGACAACGTTACCGCGCAGAACAGGATAATAGTCGTTCCCGGTGCGAATATGCGCATAACCGCCGGAGAAGTACGCGAAAGGGAAGACATTATCGCAAATTCCGATATACTTCTTTTACAGCTTGAAACGGGCAGAGAAGCGATAATCGAGGCGGTGAAGATCGCCAAAGCGCACAAAGTTACGGTCGTTTTGAACCCCGCTCCGTTTTCGGACGTCGTTTTCGATATAATAAAGGATGTCGATTATATTACTCCGAACGAGACGGAGGCTGATATGATAGCCCCGGGACACGACGGCAATTTTCAATGGGCGGCGTCCGATATAATAGGCATGGGCTGTAAAAACGTGATAATAACGATAGGCAGACAGGGCTCGTACTACAAGGGCGTCAAGGGCGAATTCGTCGTGCCCGCCAGGCAGGTCAAAGCCGTTGACACCACCGGCGCGGGCGACGCGTACAACGGCGCTTTCTGTACCGCGCTGGGCGAAGGCAAAAGCGTTAAGGAGGCGATGACGTTCGCGTCCGCTTTCGCTTCGCTGTCCGTAACGCGTCCGGGCGCGGCGTCGAGTATGCCGACAAAAGAAGAAACAGAAGAATTTATGAAAGAGTGAGTATGAAAAAGCTTCTTGCAATAGACGGAAACAGCATAATAAACCGCGCTTACTACGGTATAAGACCGCTGACTAACAAGGACGGGCTTTATACGCACGCCGTTTACGGTATGCTCAATATCCTGACCTCGCAGCTCCAGAACGTCGACCCCGATATAACGGTCGCGGCGTTCGATCTCAAGGCGCCGACGTTCCGCCATAAAATGTTCGACGGCTACAAGGCGAACCGCAAGGGTATGCCGGAGGAGCTTGCCGTTCAGCTTCCGTACGCCAAAAAGGTGCTTGACGAAATGGGCGTTACCGTGACGAGCGTCGAGGGCTATGAGGCGGACGATATTTTAGGCACGCTTTCATCTTTCGCAAGCGACGATCTGCACGTTTATATACTTACGGGCGACCGCGATTCGCTCCAGCTCATAAGCGACAACTGCTCCGTACTGCTCGTCACCACGGGCGAGACCGTAGAGTATAACAGAGACGTGTTTTTTGAAAAATACGGCATAGAACCGTCAGAATTCGTGGACGCCAAAGCGCTTATGGGAGATACGTCCGACAATATACCGGGCGTTCCCGGAATAGGCGAAAAGACCGCAATGAAGCTTATAGCGCAGTATAAGACCATCGACGCGCTGTACGCGGATATCGAAAACGCACCCGTCGGAGCGTCCGCAAGGACTAAGCTCGCGGACGGGAAGGAAAGCGCCTATATGTCGCAGAAGCTCGCGCTCATCTGCAGGACCGCGCCTCTGCCTTTCACGCTCGATCAGGCGGAGGAAAAAAAGCGGGACGACGAGAAGCTGCTCGAAACTCTGTCGGAGCTTGAATTTTCAAATTATATAAAACGTTTCGGGCTTGACGGAATAAACAAAAGAGAAAACAGGGTTTTATTTGAATTAAAGGACAAAGAACCGGATACGCAAAACGCTCTTTACTCGCTTTACAGAGGCGAATACTGCTGTATATATGACGGCGAAAAGGGAATTGCTCTGCCGTCCTTATCCGATGAATTTTTGCAAAACAACAGATTTATTCTCTTTGACGCAAAAGCCGAATATTATATATCGGAGAATACGAACGTCGTGTTCGACGCATCGGTCGCCGCGTATCTTCTGAATTCCGGAGAGGGAGATTATTCGCCGGAAAGGCTGTCTCTCCGCTATCTGGGTGAGCTTCCCCGGTGCGATGCCGAGAGGACGGACGGCGGTATATGCTCGTCGGAAACGGTGATATGCCGGAATCTCTATGAGCTTTACGGCATCCTCTCAAAGAAAATCGAAGACGAGGGAGTAAAAAGCCTTTATTACGAAACGGAGCTTCCGCTCTGCCGCGTTCTGTACGATATGGAAAAATACGGCTTCCGTGTCGATACCGATGGGCTTTCCCGGTTCGGCGAGAAGCTGAACGACCGTCTTGCCGCGATAAAGGACAGGATATATATGCAGACCGGCGAAGAATTCAACGTAAATTCGCCGAAGCAGCTCGGTCACGTCCTTTTCGAGGTGCTTCATCTGCCGACGGACAAAAAGACGAAAACGGGCTATTCCACAAGCGCGGAGGTGCTTGAAAAACTGCGTCCCGTATCGCCCGTAATAGACGATATACTTGAATACAGAGCCGTAACGAAGCTTATCGGCACGTACGTCGACGGTATGATCGCCGTATGCGACGAACACGGCGTGATACACACGAGCTTCAATCAGACCGTCACCGCGACCGGCAGACTTTCCTCAAAGGAGCCGAATCTGCAGAATATACCGATACGGACGGAGCTCGGCAGAGAACTGCGCAAATTCTTCATACCGAAGGATGAGGACTGCGTTCTCGTCGACGCGGACTATTCGCAGATAGAGCTTCGTCTGCTCGCCGCAATATCGGGTGATGAAACGATGATATCCGCGTTTGAGCACGGAGTCGACATACACACCTCGACCGCCTCTCAGGTATTCAGAGTGCCGCTTGAGACGGTCACGCCGGAGATGCGCAAACGCGCGAAGGCGGTCAATTTCGGCATAGTTTACGGCATAGGCGCGTTTTCGCTCTCGCAGGATATACACGTTTCGGTAAAAGCCGCGGAAAAGTATATAGCGGATTATCTTGCCACTTACCCCGCCGTATCGGATTATCTTGAAAACGTAAAGGCTGAGGCGAGAAAAACGGGCTACGTGAAAACGCTTTTCGGCAGAAGACGGTATATTCCCGAGCTTTCGAGCGCAAAGAAGCCCGAGCAGGCGTTCGGCGAACGCGTGGCGATGAACAGTCCGATACAGGGCACCGCCGCGGATATAATAAAGATAGCGATGGTGAACACGTATAACGCTCTCAAAAAAAGCGGCTGCGACGCTCATCTGATCCTTCAGGTCCACGACGAGCTTATAATCGAAACAAAGGCGGAATTCGCGGAGAAGATCAAAGAGCTTCTCGTGACGGAAATGGAAAACGCCGTAAAACTGCCGGTGAAGCTCTCCGTCGAGGCGACAAGCGGCAAAACGTGGTATGAATGTAAATAACGGGAGACAAAAATGAATTTGAAAAAACTGATCTGTATGATTACGGCGGCTGTCACCGTCCTGTCCTGCTTCGCGTCGTGCTCAAGGATAGCGTCGTATCTTCCGGGCAAGGCGGAAACGCAGAAATACGTTAACAGCGACTACCATTTTTCGCTCGTTTGCCCATCATATTTTTCCGAAATAAAGGAAATACCGTCGGAGGAAAACGGAGACGAGTACAGAATTGAGCTTAAAAACGGCAAAAAGTCATTGATAACCGTTGACATTACGTATAAAACGGCGTCGGATCTTTATGAATTTGCCGAGCTTTCGGGTTTTCCGAAGAATAAGATCATACCGCTTTCGATGGACGTTTTCCCGAACGCCGTAAACAGCTTTGCGTTCGATCACGGCGACGTTCCTTCAACGCAGACGCCGGGCTACTACATTTTCGCAATGACAAAGCGTATGCTTTATACTGTTAGCTTTGAGTACGAACGCGGCGACGCAGAGGCGAAAAACGTTATAGACACGCTGAAATTCGATTTTGACATATACGCAAACGTGCCGAAGGAAAATCAGTTCATGTCGCCGCTTTACTATTTTGCAAACGGCTATACCGGATTTTCTTTCCCCGCCGACGCGACGCTTATGACGTACCCGAACCCCGCGGATACGCCGAGGATGACGCTGAACGAGGAAACGGGAGAGGTCATAAACCCGATATACCTTCTTTACAAAACGGCGGAAGCGTATTCTTCCGACAGCTATTTTGCGATTCGTTTGCCCGACGCAGCCGGCGTGACGATGACGGATCTTGCGGCTGATGATTTTGACGGCAGGTTTGCGGGGATAGTGAGCGAGCTTGCGGGATACAAGATATCGAACGCAAAATTTGACGAAAAGGGAAGCTATACAAGCGAGAATCTTACCAATTACAGAAAAATGTACTTCACCTGCCTGTATAACGGCAAAAAGGCGTCCGGGACCGTAGTGGCGGGCTACACGGGGATGCTGAAGTATTTTGAAAACGTGTACGTCGTGACAGACGACGCGACGGAAGCTCAGCAAAAGAATTATATTGATATGATACATTCCGTAAAATTATAGGATTTATTAAAAAATAACGGCAAAATTACAACAAATTATATCTTGACAAATAATAAAACAGAGTGTATAATATGTACAATCAGCAGATTTATATCTGCCGCTATATTTCACATTTATAAAAACGGAGGTAACTGATGAAAAAATTAATTTCTGTTATGGTTGCGGCTTTGATGCTCGTAGCGTTGATACCCGCTGCCGTACACGCCGAAGAAGCGGACGAATATGTAAGATCCGGTGATAACGGCAACGTTATCGTTCCCTATACCACGGGCACCGGTATTACGATAGACGGTACGCTTGCTCAGGGCGAATGGTCCGAAACAAACAAGCTTTCCCTTGACGGAACAACGACGATGAAATCCTGGGGCTTAGGCGAATTTGAAGGTCATATAGACTTCTATTACTCCTGGGGCGACAAGGGCCTTTATATGGCTGCCATCGTTCAGGACCCCGACGTTGCGGA
>CACZOH010000072.1 GCA_902782785.1 uncultured Ruminococcus sp.
AAGCATCAATTCACGGCGAAGCCAATTCATTTGAATGTAAAATCTGCACAGTTTGTGAATTGCGCCGCAAAGCGGCGCATGAATTGTGTCTTTCGACACATGAATTGCCTGTCGGCATGAGTTGTCCTGTCGGACATGAATTGTCCCTTACGGGACGTTAAAGAGGCTGAAGTTTAAAGCGACAGCCTCATTTCTTAATTCTTGATTACTCCGCTATATATCTGAACTTAAATCTTCCGCCGGGCGCGGCGTCGCCTTTTGTATAGACGTCCATAATATCGCCGTCAAACGAATTGTCCGCCCACTTGAAATCGAGTGTGAAAGCGCCGTCTCCGATGCCGAGCATAGAGCGCGGTATCTTAACCGTCATAACGTTGCCGGATACGCTGTATTCCACCTCTCCCGCGGTCTTCGTTTCAAAATCAACTCCCGTGAAAGCTTCAAGTATCGCCGTATGATCATCCTTCGGCGTCGTTTTGTTGAGCACGAATTCAAACGTTTCCCAGCTCTTGTCGCCGCTTCCGGTATCTATATAAAGTCTCATCCAGTTTTCGTCGGTATACGGCGTGATATCGTCCGTGCAGCGTACCATGAAATATACGTACTCCGCGTCGCGGGCGACCTTTGCGTCGTACAGGTCGTTTCTGCCGGATTCGTCCTCGTACTTATACCTCTTGCCGGTGCCCTCTATCACGTAACCGAGCGAGGCGCGGTTGCCGGTGTTGCCGGAATAGGTGTTGAATTCGGGCAGAACGCTGTTCCACTGACCGAAGCCGCCGTAAATATCGATCGTCTTCTCCGCGCTTGCGGCGGGTATTTTGTTCGTACCCTTGTACTGTCTTATGTAATTGACCATCTGGTAATAATAATGGTCTTTGAGTCTGCCCTTCGTCGGCTCAACGTCGCGGCTCGCTCTGTCGCTGAACTGGTCCGCAAACGCGTTCTTTATCGCAAGATCGTTCGGCGGCCAGCTTTCCTGGCGTATCGCGACCCACTCGTTCCAGCCCGTTATGAAGATGAATTCCGGGTCCACCTCAAGCGCGTATTCAAACTGCTCCGCAAAGTTTGCGCCGTAAAGCTCAGCGTTCTCGCGCGTGTCGTATCCCTTTGACGTATAAGTTCTGTCCGTGACGTTGTTGCCGTTCATTGCGGTGATAACGTGCTTTTTATAATCGTGGTTCTGAGCCACGCCGACGGTTATCTCCTCCACGCGCTCGTCGCGCAGTTTTGCCTTATAGGTCGCCTGCGGATATACGGAGAGCCAGCCCCACTGTCCCGCGGACGTCTGCTTTGCAAGATAATCCGGCTGAGGCATCCTGTACGTAAAGTACGTGTATATCTTCTTTTCCGTCGCGTCGGCCCTGTCAAGCGCCGATCTGTAGGCGAGTATAAGCGGCTTGTTGTCCCACATAAACCACGAATCGGGATACCATTCCGCCTCGTATATGCTCGCGTAAAGCTGTTTGAGCTGTACTCTCGCGTCATTGTTGCCGGCGAACGGGAGCATGAAAACGACCTTCGGCGCGTTCACTCCGTCTTCTCTCGCCTCGTGGAACACCTTCATCAGCTTTTTCGCCGTTTCAAGCCAGGTAAACGTTCCGTTCGTATTGTCGTTTATTATGCAGTCGACGCCCGCGTCCGCGAGAAGCTCAGCCTGCTTGCGTATGACCCATTCGTCGTTGCCGCTGTAGTAGCCGTATACAGGCTCGTTCCAAAAATGATAGTGCGCGGTGCTCCAGCGCTTGTCTCTGTAGTTGTTTATATCAATATCCGGGTATTTGTCAAGTATTTCCTGGTTGTTCACCGCCTGCGTGCTGTTTGCAAAATCGCCGTGCCACGGTGAATAGAATATACCGACAGCCCTGCCGCCCTTGACGTCTCCCGTCTGTTCGTTTCCGGAAAGCTCGCGTCCGAGCCCGTCTGTTGCGACGTAAAGCGACGGATCGACCGTCTTCGGTTCGATCACGTTTCCTTCCTCATTTTTTTCAAGCGTGCTGTTGTCGAGCGCGGGATCGTACGTTTCGGGCGTCGTATCGACGGGCTCCGTCTCCGTTTCGGTCTCTGTAACCTCATCCGTCGCCTTATCCGTTACCGTCGCGGGAGCGGCGGTATCGTCAGGTGACTTTACACAGCCCGCCGCGGCGGAGCCGAGGGTCAGAACCGCAAGTATCAAGCACAAAACTCTGATCTTTTTCATCATATTCTGCCTTTCATTGAAGTAGCCGGGAACTCTCCCGTATCGTTTTTATTTTATCACATATTTTTATTTTTGTCAAGTCTTGACATTCTCGTTATATTTTGATATTATATAAATATGAAAAACAATCCTTACAAAAATTCGGACACAAACAAAAGGTATTACACCTTTGATTATTACACAAAAAAGAAATACGGGAGAAAATGCGCAAAGCTCCCCGTAGACATAGGCTGTACCTGCCCGAACATAGACGGGACCAAAGGTTACGGCGGCTGTATCTACTGCTCGTCACGCGGAGCGGGGGATTTTGCCGCGGGCGCGGACGTATCCGTGACGGAACAGCTTGACCGGGCAGCTTCGCTCATTTCTTCCAAATGGAAAAACATCGGGTATATACCGTATTTTCAGGCGCATACCAACACGTATGCGGATCCCCGGTTCCTGCGTGAAAAATATCTTGAGGCGACAAGGTACGGCGGCGCCGTCGCAGTCAGCATTGCGACGCGCGCGGACTGTCTGTCCGATCCGGTCCTTGAGCTTCTATCGGAGCTTGCGCGGATTACGGACGTCACGGTGGAGCTGGGCTTGCAGACCTGCTCCGATAAAACGGCAAAGCTGATAAACCGCGCCATGACCACGGCTGAATTTGAAAAGGGCTACAGGTCGCTTGAAAAAACGGGTGTTATGCGGTGCATCCACCTGATAAACGGACTGCCGGGAGAGGATTTTTCTCAAATGGAAGAGACGGCGAGATACGCCGCGTCGCTTTTGCCCGACATGGTAAAGATACATATGCTCTACATAACGGCGGACACCGCCGCCGCGAAAATGTATGAAAACGGCGAATTTGAGTTGCTTTCACGCGACCTGTACGTGCAGATCACGGCAAGACAGCTGACGCTTTTGCCGCCCGATACGGTGATAGGCAGGCTGACGGGCGACGCGCCGCTTGATACGCTTACAGCACCCGAATGGACGCGCAAAAAGGTGTGCGTACTGAATGAAATAGACAAATACATGGCAAAATACGACCTTTGGCAGGGAAAGGATCTCGGATGAAAAAAATCATATCTTTTATGCTTATAATGATCTCTCTCGCGCTCGTTTCGTGCACGGCGGGCGACGGCGATACGACGGATACACAAGTCCTGCCGCAAACGGACGCTGTGACCGTGACCGAGACCGAAACGGAAGCGGCGACAGAAACAGAGCTCGAAACGGAAACGGAAGCGGTGACGACGGAGCCCGGGGAGCAGATAAAGCTGCCCGATCACTACGTGGATTTCAGAGACGAGCAAAACGTATACGCCTGCTCAAATCCGTACAACGTGACGAC
>CACZOH010000073.1 GCA_902782785.1 uncultured Ruminococcus sp.
AAGAATGTGGGAGGGGAACAGGGGGTATGGGGGGGTGGCGAGGCGTAAGCCGAGCCGTGAGGGGCGGGCAACCCCCAATGACAGTCGGCGGTAGAGGTTTCCCTCCGCGAACTTTAGAGTGTTAAGGGCTCCCGTAGCCTACACAAATAAAAATGCGGCGGGAGCCTCGCCCCCGCCTTTCTTAATTCATAATTTTACAGCACGCTGCTCAAAAACTGCTTTGCGCGCTCCGTCTGCGGATTGTTGAACACTTCATCCGGCGTGCCGCTTTCGGCAATGACGCCGTCAGCCATGAACAGGACTCTGTCCGCTACCTCGCGGGCGAAACCTATCTCGTGCGTCACGACTATCATCGTCATTCCCGCGTCCGCAAGCCGTTTCATCAGATCGAGCACCTCGCCGACCATTTCGGGGTCGAGCGCGGACGTCGGCTCGTCAAACAGCATTACCTGCGGATCCATACAGAGCGAGCGGACTATCGCGATCCTCTGCTTCTGGCCTCCCGAGAGTGTTGACGGGTAGCAGTCCGCCTTGTCGGTAAGACCGATCTTGTCAAGCAGCTCCATCGCGTGCGCGGTCGCCTCTTCCTTTGATTTGAGCTTGAGCTCGACCGGGGCGAGCGTCATATTCTGTATGACCGTCAGATTATTGAAAAGATTGAAGTGCTGGAAAACCATCCCCATTCTCGCACGGGCGAGATTTTCGTTGAGATAATGCGCCTTGTAAAACTCCTTCATAAGGCGCGAATAATCCGAACCCTCGTGCTTTTCGTGGAGCAGATCTTCCTTTTTGATTTTTGCGATTATATCCTCGTCGTCCGGAATTCCCTGCTCTTTGAGCTTTTTGAAAGTTTTTGAGGCTTTTATTATGTCCTTGTGCAGATACGGATCGACGGGCGTGAGCAGGTTGCCCTCAAACCACACCTCGCCGTACGTCGGCTTTTCAAGCAGGTTCATACACCTTAGCATCGTCGATTTGCCCGAGCCCGAGGCTCCGAGAACGACTATTTTTTCACCCTTTTTGATCCCGCAGGAAACGCCTTTTAAGACCTCCAGCTTTCCGAAATATTTATAAAGCCCGCGAATTTCTATCAAATCACCGCTCATTTTTCTTCAACCTCTTTTCAATGAGATGCTGCAGCGCCGTGAGCAGCATAACGACGGCGAGATACAGTATCGCCGCAAAGAACAGAAAAACAAGATAACAAGCGGGCGTTGCAAGTCCCTTCTTTTCCGCCATTCCGAGCAGATCCCATTTCTGCTCCGAGTTGACCTTCAGAACGATATACGAAACGACCGACGTTTCCTTGACAAGTATGATTATCTCGTTGAAAATGGTCGGAACGACGGTTTTAATCGCCTGCGGTATTATTATCCTTCTCATCGTCGTTATCCACGAAAGTCCGAGGCTTCTGCCGGCTTCAAGCTGACCGGGATCGACAGCGCCGATACCGGAGCGGATTATCTCCGCCATATACGCGCCGGAGTTTATGCCGAAAGCGATTATCGGCACGAGCAGATTCGTCGGCATACGTTTGAACGATATGAGCACGGAGTTATAAAGAATGAGAAGCTGAACGAGCGTAGGCGTGCCGCGTATTACAGTGATATACAGGACGGCTATCTTGTCAAGCGCCTTCATGATGGGATTTCTTTTCGGCGCTATGCGTACGACCGCCAGAACGACACCGATTATGAAGCCGAGAACAACGGCTCCGAAAGCTATCAACAAGGATAATCCGAGGCTTTCTGCAAACAAGCCCCGGAGTTCCCATAGCTTTGCGAGTTTATCCGCAAAAGTCATATTTTATCCTTTAACCGTTTTATTCCGTCTCAGCTGCTGTGCTTTACGGTGTACTGGTCTATAAGACCGTCCGATATCATCTTCTTGAGTATCGTGTTGACCGAAGCGACAAGCTCCGCATTGTCCTTGTTGAAGTACATTACGTAAGATTCCATTTCAGCGTCGAGCGACCAGCACTGCAGATTGTCCTTATCCTTGCAGATCGCCTCCGCCGGCATCTTGTCTATAACGACGGCGCAGACTGTCGAGCCTATGTCGTTTGAAGCGATTATGGCGTTGCTGTACTCTATGACTTTTGCGTCGGTGCCTTCGATACCTCCCGCAACGAGATCGGCGCCTGTGGTGCCCTTCTGCACGCCTATCGATTTGACCGATGCCGCGGCAGCGTACGCGACGGCGTCCGCCAGAGCGACTTTTTCGCCCTCAAACGTTCCCTTGGGAGCGATTATGTACTGTATGGAGGTCGCATAAACTTCGGATGCGAGCGCGACTTCGTCACGGTCGGGCTTCTTGCTCATGCCCGCGGCGCCGACGGCGAATTTATCCTTTGACACTTCGTTCAGTATCGCGTTGAATTCGATATCGTTTATGACGACCTTGTAGCCGAGCTTTTCTCCTATGTAGTTCACAACGTCTATGTCAACGCCGACGACCTTGCCGTTTTCGTCAAGGTATTCGTACGGAGCGAAGCCGGCGTTCGTATAAACGTTAAGGACCTTTTCTTCCGTTTTACCGCAGCCCGCAAGAGCCGCACAGCCGAGCAGCATTGCCGCAGCTATTATAAGCGTGATTATTTTTTTCATATTCTTTAATTCCTTTCTTATCTCTTTTTGCAGAGGTTTGATTTGTTTTATGCGCACATTATAGCGCATATTTATGCATTTGTCAAGGGGTTTTTTGAATATTTTTCAATTTTATGCAAATTAACTGAATAATTGCTGCGCATTTGGTGATTATTGGTCAACATTTGCGGTATCCGGCTGATTATATTTTATCCCTTATCGCCTTTGGCACGTACTGTCTGCAGTCCACGCCGTATTTTATCATTTCCCTCACCATTGTGGAGGAGACGAAGGAAAGCTCCGGCGACGCCGGGAGTATGAGCGTTTCTATATCGGGATCGAGCTCGCGGTTTATCAGCGCCTGCTCATATTCGTCCTCGAAATTCATTCCGCTCCTGCAGCCCTTGATTATAACGCCGCATCCGTTTTCCTTAGCGTAGGAGGTGACGAGCGAATGAGAAAGGTCCGCCGCTACGTTATCGTACGTTTCGGCGACCGAGATCAGAAACTCAAGTCTTTCGTCCTCGGAAAACATATACGTTTTCTGCGTGTTGACGAACGCGCAGACTATGACCTCGTCGAACAGCGCGGCGGCGCGTGCGATCAGGTCCTCGTGTCCGACGGTAACGGGGTCGAAGCTGCCGGGTAAAAGCGCTCTTTTCATACGTTTTCTCCTTTTCTTTTCGGCGTTAATTTATAAAAATATATTCTTCCCGATTTATATAGTTTTGAAAGCTCATATATATCGCAAAGCTGCGGGTTATCCGTAAGAAGCGTATCCCTCTCCCATTCCGCGATGACCGTCGCCGCATCCGACAGAAGACCGTTAACGAATATGGATCTGAGCGCCGGCGCAAGCAATCCCGAGTCGTACGGAGGGTCGATGAAAACAAGGTCGAATTCAGCTCCGCTCCGCTTTGCCGACAGGATATAATCGGCGTAATCCATATTTACGATGCGGCACTTTTTATATAAATGCGTTTTCAGGGCGTTTTCCTTTATCGTATCGAACGCTTCCGGCGATTTGTCGACGAGAACGGCGTGCTCCGCCCCGCGCGAAAGCGCCTCGAGCCCGAGCTGGCCGCTCCCCGAGAACAGATCGAGCACGCGCCTGCCCTCTATGTCAAATTGTATAGCCGAGAAAACGACCTCTTTTGCGCGCTGCAGCGTCGGGCGCGTCGCCTCTCCCACAAGCGTTCTGAGCTTTGTACCTCTCGCGGTACCCGTTATAATATTCATATCTTTTCCTTATTAAAATGATCGATCACGTTTTTCGCCGTTTCTTCGTTTATTCCCGGCACGGCGGTAAGCTCCTTCAGCGTCGCGTTTTTTACGGCTGAAAGCGAGCCGAAATGAGAAAGCAGGAGTCTTGCCTTTGCCGGACCGATTCCCATTATTTTTTCAAGCGACGAGGTTTTCAGCGTTTTGCGCTTGGCGTTTGACATACGCGTTATCGCAAAGCGGTGTACCTCCTCCTGCACTCTGTAAATAAACATATAAAGCGCTTTGTCGTGCGATATGTCTATTTCGTTTTCATCGTCGCAGAGCGCGCGTGTTTTGTGATAATCGTCCTTGACCATACCGAAAACGGGAAAATCGACGCCCTCCTCGGCGAGTACCGCGCGCACCGCCGCTACGTGAGTTTTGCCGCCGTCAAGCAGGACAAGATCGGGCAAAATCGGAAATGAAGGCGATTTTTTAATCGTGGTGTTCCTTATCCTGCGCCTTATCGTCTCGCGCATTGAAGCGTAATCGTCCTCGTATCCGGTCTCTTTTATATTGAACACCCTGTAATCCGATTTTTTGAATTTCGTGCCGTCGAGCACTATCATTCCGGCTGTTATATTGTCGTTTCCGAAGTTTGATATATCGTACGACTCTATCCGGTCTGGCACTACCTCGAGTCCGAGCGCGGACGACAGCTTTGCGAGTACGACCGTTTCCTTGTCCGTCGTTTCCTTTATCAGCTTTGCCCGGTGCTCCGCGTTTTCCGCCGCCATTCTGCAGAGCGCTCTGTTCTGCCCTCTCTGCGTTACTCTGACCTCGACCTTTCTGTTGTATTTTGCAGTCAGGTGCTCCGTCAGAGTCGCGGCCTCCTCCGTCGGGAAATCCTCCGATATGAGTATTTCCTTAGGCGGCTCTCTCACCTCGTAAACGGATGCGATGAAAGAGGTAAGCTCCTCCGCGCCTATGTGACCTCCGACGAACTCGTTCGTTTCCGTATCGGCTATCATACCGGAACGGATGAAAAAGAAAGAGATGACTGTCATATCGTCGTCGGAATATATGCCTATGGCGTCCGTATTCGTTTCGGGCGAGGAAACGACCTTTTGTTTGCTGTAAAGCGCGGTAAGCGACGATATCCTGTCGCGGCACTTTGCGGCAAGCTCAAAATTCAGCTCCTGTGACGCCTGCTCCATTATTTTCGTCAGTCTTTCCTTTTCCGCGCTTATATCGCCTTTCAAAATGCTCTCCGCGCTTTTAATAAGCTCCAGGTACTCCTCACGGCTCACCTTACCGGCGCAGGGAGCGCAGCAGCGCCCTATCTGATAGTATACGCACGGTCTCGTTTTTCCTATATCACGGGGAAAACTCTTTCCGCACGTCGGCAGCGTCGCCGCGCGGCTCACCGTGCGCATTATATCCCTGCACGTAGCGGAATTTGTATACGGACCGAAATAAAGGCCGCCGTCGGAGACGCGTTTTCTCACGGTAACGAGCCTCGGATACTCCTCGTTCGTTATTTTGACGTACGGATACGATTTGTCGTCCTTTAATTTTATGTTATATTTGGGCGTAAACTGCTTGATCTTACTGTTTTCAAGCGCGAGCGCCTCCGTTTCCGTATCGCACATTATATAATCAAAATCATATACGTTAGATACCATGCGGGAGGTCTTGGCGTTTTTTTTCGACGACGAAAAATACTGCGACACGCGATTCCTGAGAGCCGCGGATTTACCTACGTAGATCACATCGCCGCTTTTGTTTTTCATTATATAAACGCCCGGCGTCAAAGGAAGCCTCAGCGCTTTTTTTCTCAAAAACTCTTTTCTGTCGTTCATACCAATAAAAAAGCGGATAAAATATCCCGTCTTGTTAGCCGGGTATCATATCCGCTGCGCTCTTTTTTATGCGTGTATTCAGTCTGCAAGACCTGTCTCTATAAGCTCCTCAAGTCCGTTCAGGGCGTCTATTTCGTCAACGCCGTCCGCTATGAGCGTAATTTCCGTGTCCTTGGTTATTCCGAGAGACAGTACGCCCAGAAGACTTTTTGCGTTTACGCGTCTGTCACCCTTCTCGACCCAAATGGAACTCTTATACGAATTGGCCTTCTGGATAAAGAACGTCGCGGGACGAGCGTGAAGTCCTACCGGTATTCTTACGGTTACGTTACGAGAAATCATTTTTTTACTCCTATCGGGAACTATATTAATAGAATTATATCAAACTTATTCGATAAAATCAATGGTAAATATGCATAATTTTTCACGCCGCAGTCTGAATATTTTGACGTAGATTGACAAATAAGGGCTTGTATTTTACGTGTTTTCAAGAAAATCGACTATCTGCACCCGCAAACTCATTTTATCAGATGAAAGCGCGACCGCGTCCTTTTTGAAATACGCGTTTTCGCCGCATTTGAACCCGGACTCGGTCAGTCTTCCGACGGCGGAAAGCTCGCCGTTCAGCGTTGTTTTTCCGTCCTCGTATTTTATCCAGTATCCTTCGAGCAGAGTGAAGCGCGTACCGTTCTTATCCGTGAAGACGATACCCGAGGTCACCTGTTCCTTCTGCTCCTCCGTTATTTCAGCCGAGAACGAAACGCGGTATTCCGAGCTTCTGTCAGGCAGAACTGACGGGAGATTTACCGCCCTTATCACTATTCCCGCGGCGCACGCGATTATTGTGATTATGATTAGGACGTCTATTGCGTTGATTCCTCTTTTTTTCATTCTTTGACCTCACTGATCCTGTGTACGGTACCGCCGTACTTATCCGCGCCGACGCATATTTCATATTCGCGCCCGTCGCAGACGGCGACGCTGCCGCTGTAATACACCCCGGCGTGAAGCTCCGCTTCCGCGGTCACCTCCACGTATCCGTCTCCCTTGCCGCTGACCGTGCCGAGACAGCCGCCGTCACAGCATACGAGCAAGTCTCCCGGGGAGAGCGCGGACGTATCGGGATCGTCCAGCACCACGGTAAAGGCTATGCTTACAGTCTTTCCGGAGGGCGATAAGAAAAGCGAGGAAACTATGATGAAGGCGACCGTCAAAACGATTATGAACACGTCGAACAATGTGATGAAGGCTTTGTTTTCTCTCATATCACACCTGCCCCGCCTGAAGCGCTTCCGCCTCGTATTCGTATTCCCTGCGGCATATCTCCGCGGCCGCGGCGCCGCAGCCCATTACGGAAAACATCAGGATGCACACGGATTCCGAGCAGAACAGATTTTCCGTAAAGCCGTAAAACACGGCGCAGAGTACGGCGCAAAGAGGCGCGTAAATGTATTTTTTCTCTTCTCTTTTGCCGCATTTCAGAATTGCGGTAAAGCAGAACATTATAAACAGTATGATGCACGCGGTAAAAACTACGGCGAGCATAACGCCGCCCTCCGCGGTGAGCTGCAGAAATACGCTTTTTGCGCCGTCCGCGCCCGTAAAGCCCCGGTTGGCGTAATCGGGATACACCGCGCCGAAGGAGCCTATACCGAAGCCTCCGAGAGGCGATCTGCCGATAAGCTTGAAAACACCCTCCCAGACGTTCCCGATAAGCGCGTTTTCCGCGTATATCTTTTCAAATATGAACGAGTACCACGAACGCGGCATAAACACCGCGGCGAGCGCGGCGGCGGGTATCGTCAGAAGCACGAATATGACCGTGCGCTTACTGTAAACGCAGAGCATAAACACGTTGACGGCTATGAACGCTATTATCGCGTATACTCTCATGGTCAGGACGAGCGCCGCAAAAGATACGGCGAAGCTGAGAAGATACGCCAGTTTTCCGCGTTTTTTCTGCATACCGAAATACAGCAAAAGCGGAGACGTGAGAATTATATATCCCGCAAATACCACGGACGAGCCGAAAAACGCCGTCATTTCACCGCCGGTGAACACAAACAGCGAGCGCGAGGAGATCATCATTTCGGGCGTTCCGCAGATCCAGAAGAAAAGCCCGAACCAGCTGACCGCCGCGGCGGATAACGCCA
This sequence comes from uncultured Ruminococcus sp., assembly GCA_902782785.1. Classification (GTDB taxonomy): domain Bacteria; phylum Bacillota; class Clostridia; order Oscillospirales; family CAG-272; genus UBA1248. The sequence continues at coordinate 7,804 of CACZOH010000073.1, forward strand.
TGGCGTTGAGCGCTCTGTCAAGCCACTGACGCCTGCAGAGCAGGTTCCTGCACAAAAAGTACGCGGTGATGGCGAGAATATACAGCGAATCCGTACCCTCCGCCGATTTTGCGGAAACGAGCTTTCCGAAGAACGTGAGTACGGCGAGGAGCAGGACCGCGCCGTCTACCGGACCGAATCTGAATTCTCTTTTTTTGCGTATCAGCTTGAGCAGATACGAAAGAAGGCTTACGAAACACAGGATGAGTATTTGCCTGAGCGGGAAAAACGGTATGAGCGTGACCGTCAGCACAGCGCCGGATTCCGGCGTGAAGAACACGGCGCACATCATAAGTATGCAGACCGCGAACAGCAAAACTCTGTGCGGCGGTACGAGAAAAGCGAGCACGCCCGTTATCATACCGAGCAGAAGCGCTATGCTTGCGTTCCGTATTTTTACGGGCTGAGGCACAAGCCTGTTTCTGTCCGCGCCGATGACGTCGTATACCGCGAACGAAAGCACGGGATTTCTGACGAACGTGTTGACGAGCGACTTGCCGGAGAAGAAGAACAGCGATAATATAACTATGCCGACG
>CACZOH010000074.1 GCA_902782785.1 uncultured Ruminococcus sp.
AATTTGGAGGAAAATTAAAATGGCATCCGAAAAAACAACTGCAATCCTTGACGCTATCAAGGGACTTACGATACTTGAACTTGCTGACCTCGTAAAAGAGATCGAAGCGGAATTCGGCGTATCCGCCGCTGTTTCCGTAGCAGCTCCCGCCGCCGGCGGCGAAGCAGCTCCCGCGGCTGAGGAAAAGACCGAATTCACCGTAGTTCTCAAAGGCTACGATGAAGCGAAGAAAATGGGCATCATCAAGCTCGTCCGTGAAGTTACCGGACTCGGCCTGAAGGAATCCAAGGACCTCGTTACCGAGGCTCCGAAGCCCATCAAAGAAGGCGTTGACAAGGCTACCGCAGAGGCTCTTGAGAAGCAGTTCACAGAAGCCGGCGCTCAGATCGAACTCAAATAATTCATCTGATCATAATCAAAAACGACAGCGGTCGCTGTCGTTTTTGATTTTTCCGTTTCGCTTTTCGTTTTTTTCGGATTTTCTCCGACATTTTGCGTTTTTGAATTGTTATAATAGTGAAAGAAGGAGGTGAGGGTGGAATTGAGCGGTGAGGAATTTGAAATATTCTACGAAAAATACAAAAATTACGTTTACAGGATCTGCTTTACCTATATGAAACGCGCCGCGGACGCGGAGGACTGCGCCGAGGACGTGTTTGTCAACGTACTGTCAAAAAACATGAAATTCAACGGCGAGGAGCATGAAAAGCGCTGACTTAGCGTCGCCGCCGCGAATCACTGCAAAAACAAACTGAAAAAGCGGAACAGGTCCGATTCCTGTCTGACGGAGCTGACGGAGGACATACCCGCGGACGATGAAAGCAAAGAGATCCTGCAAGCCGTTCTTTCACTGCCCGATAAGTACAAATCCGTCGTATGGCTTCACTATTATGAGGGATACAAGACAAACGAGATAGCAAAAATACTGAAAAAACCGCCGTCAACAGTAAGAAATCTTTTATCTGACGCGCGGAAGCTGTTGAAAACAGCATTAACGTAAGGAGAAAATCATGAGAGAAGAATTGATAAAAGCAAGCCTTGACGGTATCGTTTTATCCGATACGGCGTCAAAAAGAATACTTGATAACGTGATGAAAAAATACGCGGAAAACAAAAAAAGGACCGCAAGGGTGAGGATAGCCGTTCCCGCAGCCGCGTGCGCGGCGCTCGCCGCGGGCGCCGGTATATCGGGCGCCGTGCTGTTCCGGAAATCGACCGACATCATAAGTGAAACGGAGATCGGGCAAACAGACGGTACGGACAGATCGGGAGACGGTCTTTTCGACTTCACCGCTCTGCTTTTGCCGGATGTCAAAACCGAATTATGCGGCGTACCGCTCGGCGACGCCGAGGGCAGGGCATATTTATGCGAGAACGAGGGGAGCGTAAAAAGCTCGCTTCTGGCGAGCGGCGTTCCGGTCGGCAATATGAGGATATCGGAGCACGGATATCGACATATAAACTGCGGCTCCGGATCCCGTTGTTTCATAAACCTCGGATTCCGCGATTATCTTATATACAGCGGCGACGAGCTTATATCCGTTGTGACGGTGACAAAGGACGACGACGGACGTATGGGTCTGTCCGTTTCCTTCGGCGCGGACGAATACTACAGATCGCTTGACGGCTTTTTAAGCTCGCACAGGGGCGAAAAAATGATATTCCTGTACGCGGGCTCGCTTGAGGTCATACTCACGGAAAACTCGGAGCCTTTCTGCGCGGGTCACGACGCGGCGGCGCTGTTTGAAGACGTCCCCGATCCTTATGAAAGGTTTTATAACGATGAAGCGGTATTCACGCCGTAACGGTCCGAAAAAAACAATAAAAAAAGGAACTGCCAAATGACAGTTCCTTCTTTTGTTCTTATTCAAAACAGCTCTTTCGCCACGGCTTTATAAAGCTCATATGCAGAGCAACCCGGGTTATCCTGAACGTACTTCTGTGCGCGGAGAACGCTGACCTCCGTATTTTCCGTCACGACGTAGACAACGAAATTGCCGATAACCACGACCTTGCCCGTGTCTATCATCTTTGCGTTCGTGCCGTCCTTATCGTCGTAAAGCTTGAAATCGGGGTTGTTCTTCTGCTTGTTCAGGCGGTATTCGGCTATAGCCTTGACCTCGTTTATACCGCTTTCGTCCGCGACCTTCATTATCGTTATTTCTTCTATATACTGTCCCTGCGCGACGCGGAAAACGTAGCTGTCTATCTTTGTGAACTCGTCCGGAAGCTTGACCTCCCAGTTCTCGTCAAACTGTACGGATTCCTTGAACATACTCGATATATTTGAATTGTCTGCGGTTTTCAGTCCGTTCGCCTCAGCCGTCGCCTTGTCGGCATATTCTTCTGCGGGGACGTAATGAAGCGTTGCGTCGGGAACGACTATTTCCTGCTGCGCCGCGGTCGTCGCCTCTGCCGTTGCTTCCGCCGTTTCCGCGTTCGTTCCCGCGGCTTTCGTGGTCTCGCCGTTATCGGTCACGGCGGGGGTGTTTCCCGCGCACGCCGTGAACGCCGCAAGAGCAAAGCAAGCGACAAGCGTTATTATAAGTATTTTCTTCATTTCAATATACCTCTCTTTGTAATCGGAAATACGTATAACTTTATTCATTCCGTATAAATGCATTTTATCACAAAGAAGCCGAAAGTCAAGGCGGTAATCCGTTTGTTTACAATATTTCTTTATGATTTTACAAAGACTTACGAGGCAATTAAAAGATTACTGCTTTATTTTAACGTGTATTGCGGAAATCTTCTTATACAGTTCAAAATCCGCTCTCTTGAACATTTCCTCAAGCTCCATGTCGCCCATCGCCGTCGTTCTGCCTTCCTCATACAGACGGTCGACCTTTTCCTTTATGGCGGTGATGACGGGGTGATGCTTGTCGATACGCTCGTCTCCCTCAAGCGAATAGAAGCCGTTCATCCAGTGAGCGATGCCCGCGGCGCCGCTGTGCGAGTCTACCGCGACCATAACCGGACGCTTCAGGATCTTCTCCGTATTGAATATATTATATATTTCCTCATCTTTAAGAAGTCCGTCCGCGTGTATGCCGGCGCGCGTCGTATTGAAGCTTCTGCCGACGAAAGGCGTGCGCTCCGGTATCTCGTAACCTATGTTCTGCTCAAAGTATTTCGCTATATCCGTTATGACAGTAAGATCCATTCCGTCGTTCGTGCCGCGCAGCGACGCGTATTCTATCGCCATAGCCTCAAGCGGGCAGTTGCCCGTGCGTTCGCCTATGCCGAGCAGCGCGCAGTTGACGGAGGCGCAGCCGTACAGCCACGCCGTAGCGGCGTTGGTCACGACCTTGTAGAAATCGTTGTGACCGTGCCATTCGAGCATCTCCGACGGGACGCCGGAATAATGCATAAGACCGTATATGATACCGGGCACGCTTCGCGGAAGCGCGACGCCGGGATAGCTTACGCCGTAGCCCATTGTGTCGCAGGCGCGTATTTTTATCGGTACGTTGTATTTCTGCCCGAGCTTCATCAACGCCTCTACGAACGGGACGACAAAACCGTAGAAATCGGCTCTTGTTATGTCTTCAAGGTGACAGCGCGGCTTTATACCGAAGTTTATGACCTCCTCAACGGAGTTCAGGTATTTTTCAAGCGCGCTTTTTCTCGTCAGCCCCATTTTGTTATAGATATGATAGTCCGAGCATGAGACGAGGATACCCGTTTCCCTGATGCCCAGGTCCTTTACGAGCGCAAGATCGTTTTTATTTGCGCGTATCCAGCTTGTGACCTCCGGGAAATCGTATCCGAGCGCCATACAGCGTCTCACCGCTTCTCTGTCTTTTTCCGAATACACGAAAAACTCCGACTGTCTTATCAAGCCCTTTTCTCCGCCGAGCTTGTGGAGCATCGTGAATATATCGACTATCTGGTCGACCGAAAACGGCGAGGTGGACTGCTGACCGTCCCTGAACGTCGTATCGGTTATCCATATATTATCCGGCATATTGATCGGAACGTGGCGGTGGTTGAACGACACCTTCGGTATGCTGTCATAATCGAATAGATATCTGTAAAGGTTAGGCGTGCTGCGCTCCTGAAGCTGGTATTTGTACCCCGACTGCTCAAGCAGATTTGTGGCGTCGGAATAATGAAGCGATATTTCACCTACTCTCGATTCTCTGTTCTGTTCCATATATTTTATCCTCCAAATGGAATATTACGGTTCAAGTTGTGTTATTATATCATACTTTTTGCAATTTTTCAAGTCCAATCTTGCATTTTATTATGTATTTTTGCAATTTTTTTTGTAATTTTAACACTTTTTCGACTTTACAATTCATAAAAATTATTTTCAATTCCTCTATTGACTGTCGGCGCGTTTTATTATATAATTATATACAATACCTATACGGAGGTTGGTTTATGTTTATAAAAAAGATGATCGCCGCGCTTCTCTGCGCGGTGACGGTCGCGGCGGCATTTGCCGGCTGCACCGGACAGACGATAACGCCCTCTACCGATGAGGCGACCACCGGCGCGGGTGAGATCACCACAACGCCGATAAGCGTCGACACGGAGACGGACGCGGAAACCGGTAAGAGTCCCGAAACCGAAACGGACGCCGATACCGAGCCCGCGGAGCCTTCGCCGAAGGATCCGGGCTACGTTATACCGGACGAGGAGCTTTCGGGCAAAAACACGTGGGACGATCCGCTTGAGGACGACGGAAACGGCGAGGCGATATTCAATCGCCTTATGAAAGCGGAATATTTCAAAAATCCCGACGCGAAGGTGACGGACAACGTAACGCGCGGCGCCTTTGCGTACGATTCAATATTCTATTCGGGTTTTTCGGCGCAGCAGACCATATATATCTGTCAGAACGTTTATACCGATATGGACGTTCACTCCCCTGAAATGCGCCGCGCGGAAATAGCCGTAAACCAGGGCTATATGCTCAAACCCGCGGGCAAGGAATTCAAGCCGAACGATCCCGTGACGTACGGCGAGGTGCTCCGCGGTCTGCTCTACGTTCTCGGCTACAGAGAATACGCAGACAAGTACGGCGTTGCAAAGCTTGCGGCGGAGACCGGCTTATCCAACTGCATGGACCTTTCAAAGAAGAACTCCGAGACGGTAACGTACGCGGAATACGCTCAGCTCGTTTCCAACGCTCTGCGTCAGACGCTCGTCGTCTGCGTGACCAAGGACGGACAGATGTATACCGTATCGCGCGGAAGCGGCTACAACATAGAGACGGCGTACGTCAAAGGCAAACCCGCCGAGGCGGATTCGATTTTCCGTATAGCCAACTCCGGCTGGGACATTTATCCCGGCGGCGGCTACAGATACGGACCGAGCATGATAATAAACGACGACGGCACGATAGACTGCTGGCTCGCGTCGAACTCCGGCGTTTCGGGCGAGATCGACTGGGGCAAATACAGAAAATCCTTCGATAACGGATTTACGTGGACTCAGGACACCGGCTCCGTCAGACCGACCTCGGCGTCGGAGGACTGGAACTGGTCCTGCGACCCGGGACTTATAAAGATAGGCGACTATTATTACGCCGCATATACCACGATACTCTGGCACGACGGAGTTGACAACAACACGTTCATAGCGAGAAGCAAGACGCCAAACGGCGAATTTGTTGAAAAATGGTGCGGAGACGGCTGGGAAGGCAATCCGAAGCCCGTCGTAACGTATGACGGTCAGAAAACGAACTGGGGCTGCGGCGAGGGCTCTATGGTCGTTGTCGACGGCACGCTTTACCTGTACGTTTCCTGGAACGACAATACGGGAGATTATACGAAGGTATATACCGCCGACGCCTCGGATCCGAACTGGCCCGGCGCGCTCACGTTCCGCGGAACGGCTTACAAGCACAACAACGCGGAAGACAGCGCGGACGTAAAATACATTGACGCTTACAACTGCTTCATATCCGTTGCAACGGCTTCACGTTTCAGCGAAAGCTGCTATATACACGTAATGACGTCGTACGACGGCATATTCTTCCGCAACGAGGTCAGCCTTAAGCATCAGACAAAGGGCTCCAACATACAGACCTGCATACACAATATGGGCATCACCGGCGACGCGCTCGGACATATAGACATTTTCAACGTACAGCAATACGTCGGTTACGCTTATCAGCCGGAGGGATACAGCTGGGCAAACTGGAAAACGAGACTTTCTCCCATTGTATTCATCGGTACGGACAATTACGACCATTGTGAAAACGTGATCTCCCGCAGCGAAAAGGATACGAAGGTGCTTGATTCCTCAAATACCCCCGCCGTCGTTCAGATCAGACTGCAGGCGGACTCCGGCGGACGCACGATACGCGCAAAGAGCAACACCAGGACGTACAAGTTCTCGGTATATACGTTGAATAAGAAAGGCGCCGACGTAAAAGCGTCAACGGCCGTAAAATCGGCGATAGAGTACATCTACGACAAGAACAAGGTGGAGCTCGACCGCGATAATATGACCGTAAAGCTGCTTGTTGACGAGGTAGTGAGGGTTTACGCGAAATACGGCGACCTTATGGCGGAGCTTGCGATAGTTCCCGATTATCTTGACAGAACGAAGCCCGTTGAATTCTATCCCGAGGTGGAATCCGTGACGTTCTATTACAGGAACGAGATCAAACAGCCCGCGTTCATAGCAAGAAGCTCGTCCAACGAATATCTTATGCTCTGGCGCGGAAGCTCGAGCTTCACGGCGGCGCAATCCAAGGACATTCCCGACGCGCTTCAGAAATGGGAACAGAAATGCGAGTATTCCGGCTATGACGAGAGCATCGTAAAGATCGACGCTCAGGGCAAAATGACCGCCGTCGGCGTAGGCGAAACGGAAGTCACCGCAACTTATATGGGATTTACGGCGACCATGAAAATAATTGTGGCAAAGCTCAAATAAATATGATTTCAAAAAGCGTCCGTTCTGCCGGCTGTTTTTCGGAACAGTCGGCTGAAACGGCGCTTTTTTGTATTATTCTCTTCTCTTTCCGGATTTCAATGATCCGGCGGTCGAATAAATTAACGAATTGTAAAAAATCGCTTTGACCTATTGACTTTATCGCTTTAGCGTGGTAAAATGCTAAAGTATTAAAGAAAGGAGAGGCTAAGGTGTCAGAAAACTACGAAAACAATCTCAGAACGCTGTTTGAAGCGATAGTAAGTCTTCATTCCGCCGATGAAGCGGCGGCGTTTTTCGACGATCTCTGCACGATAAAGGAGCTTCAGGATATGTCTTCACGGTTTGAGGTCGCGCTGCTTCTTGACAAGGGCAAAAACTACGCGGAGATCTCGGAGCTGACGGGCGCGAGCTCCGCCACCATAAGCCGCGTGAACAGATGCCTGAATTACGGAAAAAACGGATATAAAACGGCGATAGGAAAGATAAATAATGAAAAATAAGCAGTTGAATATAAAAGACAGACTTATGGAGCTGTTCTGCGGGTGCGGTTATACCCAGTATAAAATGAATAAATTTGAGGAATACGAGCTTTATGCGCAGAACAGGTCGTTTCTGCCGTCAAGGTCGATAATAACCTTTACGGACACAGACGGCAGGCTCATGGCGCTCAAGCCCGACGTGACGCTCTCGATAGTCAAGAACAGCAGGGACGGAAAAGAATACAAGCTTTATTATAACGAGAGCGTATACAGAACGGACAGGAACACGCACACGTTTGCGGAGATAACGCAGACTGGGCTTGAGTATATAGGAAACACGGACACGGCGCGTCTTTGCGAGGTGCTGACCGTCGCGATGATGAGCCTCGATCTCATATCGAACGACAACGTTACGGATATTTCCCACCTCGGTCTTCTCTCCTCTCTGCTTGACAGTCTCGGAATAAATGAAAAGGAAAGAGCTTCGCTTCTTACGTTCATAGAAAACAAAAGCGTGCACGAGGCGGCAGCTCTCTGCAGCGCGGCGGGCGTTCCGGAAAAAGGCAGGGAGCTTCTGATAAAGCTGATGACGCTCGATCCGTCGCCCGATAAGGCGTGCGGTATCCTTTCCTCGCTTGACGTTTCACCGTCTTTTTCAGCCGAGGCGGAACGGTTCAAAACCGTTTTGTCGTCGCTTGACGGAAACAAAACGAGAGTTGATTTCTCCGTTTTAAGCGATACGAACTACTATAACGGCATAGTTTTCCGCGGATACGTAAGAGGCGTGCCGTCAGCGGTCCTTTCGGGCGGGCAGTACGATATGCTTATGCGGCGTATGGGCAAAAGCTCCTCAGCCGTCGGTTTTGCAGTATATCTCGACAGACTTGACGGGTTGTTCGGCGAGCAGTCCGAGCCCTGTTATGACAGACTGATATTATACGGAGAGAATACCGACGCAAAAGAGCTCTGCCGCGCCGTAAGGCAGGCGGTAAACGACGGAAAGACTTATACGGCGGAAAAAACGCGCGGCGAAATCAAATACAAAGAGCTGTGCGATCTGAGGTGAGTTATGGATAAGGATTATCTCAATATCGCCCTGCCGAAGGGCAGACTCGGCGAAAAAGTATATACGATGCTTGCGGAGGCGGGCTTTGAGTGCCCGTCAGTGCTTGAAAACAGCAGAAAGCTGATATTTGAAAACGAAGAAAAAAAAGTGCGTTATTTCTGGGTCAAACCGTCCGACGCGGCGATATACGTTGAGCGAGGCGCCGCCGACCTCGGCGTATGCGGAAAGGACATACTGCTTGAGTATTCTCCCGACGTTTACGAGCTTCTCGATCTGAAAACGGGTGTCTGCAGGATGGCGGTAGCCGCGCCGAAGGGTTACGTCGACCGCCGCGACAGAACGGTGCGCGCGGCTACGAAATTCG
>CACZOH010000075.1 GCA_902782785.1 uncultured Ruminococcus sp.
CATCATGAATTGACGGCAAGCCGTCATGAATTGAATTGCGCCGCGGCGCAATTCATTAAGGCTGCCGCAAATGCGACAGCCCCTTTTTTGCTTATCGTTTAATTTCCCAGGCAGTACACCTTGAGATTATCCGCTCCTTCTTTCCACCTTGCCATCTTTTCGACCTTTTTCCAGTCGGCTGACGTGCCCGCGTAATTTATACGCTCAAGCGAGGTGCATCCCGTGAACGCGTTGCTGTTTATCATCCAAAGGTCTTTCGGCAGATCTATTTCCGTCAAGCTTTTACAGCCGAAAAACGCCTCTCCGCCGATCTCTTCTAAATCGGACGGGATAGTGACGCTTTTAAGATTTTCGCACCCTTTGAAAAATCCGTCGCTTATCTCGTACGCGCCTTCCGGTATGTCGAGGTGTTCAAGCGACGTACAGCCTCTGAAAACTTCTCCGACCGGTATCCTGTCTGTTTTTTTCGGCATCCTGACGTCCTTGAGACTGCTGCAGTTTTCAAAAACGCGGCCGCCTATAATCTTTACGGTATCGGGTATCACAATGCTCTGAAGCGACGTGCATCCGCTGAACGCCCGGGAATACAGGTACTCGGCGCCCGGAAGTATAACGACGCTTTTGAGATCCTTACACCCCTTGAACGTCTCCATTCCTATACCCTTGACGCTTGACGGGACGACGAGACTTCTGATATGCGACTTCTGAAAGCCCGTGGTGGATATGAATATCACGGGTTCTCCCTCGTAAGTCTCGGGTATGACTATATCCATTTTTGTGCATTTTCCGAAGCCCGTGACGGTATAGCCTCCCGCGTCGCGTTCCTTTTTGAAAGCAAGTCCCTCGCTCGGCACGTACCGGGCTTCCGTTTCCTCCGGCTCCGTCTCCGCCGTCGCCTCCTCTGTCTCCGTTTCGGTTTCCGTCTCCGTGTCCTGGACCGAGACCCCGGTGGCGGTCGTTTTTTCCGGCGCCGCGGCGTCTGCGCAGCCGCAGATAACGGATAAACATAAAACAAAAACAAGCAAAAGCGGTAATGTCTTCCTCATTTCATATTCTCCCGTGTCTTTTTTCTCATAAGACTGAAAAAACGGTAAAAAAGTTTCATTGATCGTAAAAATTCAAAAAAACTTTAATTTTACCGTTTTTTGTTATGCGTTTATCTCAGTTTGTCGTTCCGTCCCAGGTGCTTACCTTCGTTTCCGTTTTTTCCTCCTCGGTGAACCAGTGCGTCGTCACGCATTTGGAATCCGTGTAGAATTTGACGGCGTCCTTGCCGAGCGTATGGAGCGCTCCGAAGAACGATTTTTTGTGTCCGGAGAACGGGAATACGCCGACGGGTACGGGGATACCGACGTTGATGCCGACCATTCCGCCGTGCGTGCGCTTTGCGAATTCTCTTGCGAAATATCCGTTCTGCGTATAGATGACGGAGCCGTTTGCAAACGGGTTCTTGTTCATCATACGCAGACCGTCCTCAAAGTTCTTGCAGCGCTTGACGCAGAGCACCGGGCCGAATATCTCGTACGTTCCGACGTTCATATCCTCGGTAACGCGGTCGAGTATCGTCGGACCGAGATAAAATCCGTTTTCAAATCCGGGCACGGTCACGTTTCTGCCGTCGAGCACGAGCTCTGCGCCCTCCTCGATACCGGCGTTTATGCGCTCTATTATCTCCTGCTTGTGCTTTGCCGAATAGACCGGTCCGAGCTTCGTCTCCTTATCGTACGCGGGACCGACCTTGATATTCTCGGCAAGCTTCTTTATCTCCGCTACGAGCTGATCGGCTATCGCCTCCTCCGCGACCACTACCGGCAGCGCCATGCAGCGCTCGCCTGCGCAGCCGTACGATGCGTTGACTATGCCCGCCGCGACACGCGTGAGCGGCGCGTCGCTCATAACGAGAGCGTGGTTTTTCGCCTCGCAGAGCGTCTGTACTCTCTTGCCGTATTTTGACGCGCGTTCATATACGGAAAGTCCCGTCTTCGTCGAACCGACGAAAGAAACGCCCTTTATATCCTCGTGCGCCATCATGCGCTCGACCTCGTCTCTGCCGCAGGTTATGATGTTTAAAACGCCCGCGGGCAGACCCGCCTTGCGGTAGATCTCCGCAAAGCGCAGCGCCGTCATGGGCGTCGTGCTCGACGCCTTTAAAACCATCGTATTACCGCAGGCGACGCAGAGCGGCACCATCCAGCCCATCGGTATCATAGCCGGGAAATTGCAGGGCGCGATGCCGAGGAAAACGCCGATAGACTCGCGGTCTAACACCGTGTCGTAGCCGTTCGACGCGTCCATAAGGGATTCGC
>CACZOH010000076.1 GCA_902782785.1 uncultured Ruminococcus sp.
TACAAATTCAGACATAAAAAATCTCCTTATCGGTTTTTTATTATTTTACCCGATAAGGAGATTTTTAGTTACTTGTTTTTGACGTTTTTTTATAATTTGAGCGCCCAACGCGCGTTGTCGGCGCACATATCGTCAATATCGTACTTCGCCTGCCAGCCGAGGACCTCTTTCGCCTTCGATACGTCGGCGTAGCATTCCGCGATATCGCCGGGGCGGCGCGGAGCTATGACGTACGGGACTTTTTTTCCGGACGCTTTTTCAAAAGCTTTGACAAGCTCCAAAACCGACGTTCCCCTGCCCGTTCCGAGATTGACGGTCTGCACTCCTTTGTTTTTCCTTGCGTATTCAAGCGCTGCCGTATGACCGTCCGCAAGGTCTACGACGTGGATGTAGTCGCGCACACCGGTGCCGTCGACGGTATCGTAATCGTCGCCGAAAACGTTCAAATGATCGTATTCGCCGTTTGCGACCTTCACGATATACGGCATAAGGTTGTTCGGTATGCCGTTCGGCTTTTCGCCTATAAGTCCGCTTTTATGCGCGCCTATCGGGTTGAAATAGCGGAGCAGTACGGCGGAAAACTCACGATCGGAGGTGCAGACGCCCTCGAGAATATGCTCGATAAACACCTTTGTCCAGCCGTACGGGTTCGTCGCCGACGTCTTCATATCCTCGGTAAACGGCACCTTGTTGTCGTTGCCGTATACCGTGGCGGAAGACGAGAATATCATCCTTTTGCAGCCGTGTGCCTTCATGGCTTCAAGCACGCAAAGCGTTCCGTTTATGTTGTTGTCGTAGTATTCAAGCGGTTTTTCGACCGATTCGCCGACGGCTTTAAGACCCGCGAAATGGATGACGGCTTCGATCTCGTTTTCGGTAAATATGCGCTCTAAAAGCTCCCTGTCGCGCATATCGCCCTCGTAAAATCTGAAATCTCTGCCGCTTATCTGCCTGATCTTGTCAAGCACGTCGGGAGAACTGTTTGAAAAGTTATCGAGTATCACTATTTCCTCACCGTGTTCAAAAAGCTGAACGACGGTGTGCGAGCCGATAAATCCGGCGCCGCCCGTAACAAGAACAGACATCAGTTACCTCCACAAGTCTTTTTTGTATTCGCCCTTTTCCGTAAGCTCTTTGATCGACGAGACGACCTGTTCCCTGTCCTCGCGGTACGTTACGCCGAACCATTTTGAGCTTGTTTTCAGTACCTTTACCGTCGCGCCGTCCGTCATCGCTTCCTTGACCGCCGTGGGCAGATAATACTCGTCCTTTAACGGCCTTTCGGAGTTGTTTATATTCATTACGAATTTTTTGAAGCCCTTTGCGAGCACGTCCTTGAACTCCGGCGTGAAGCCCCAGAAGTTCATAGACACCTGAACGTGCGGGTCGAGGGGATATCTCTCCTCGTTTTCGATGTATTCTATTCCGTTCGGCGTCACTTCTATCTTTGTTCTCTCTACGACGTCGGTCAGCATACCGTCGCCGTCGACCGTGCAGATGCCGCGCGAAACGGAGCCGTGCTCGGTCACCGTATTGTCAAGGCGGAAGCCCGCCATGCAGTACTGTCCCGCTTTTGCCGTTTTGAGATACTCGGCTACGACCTCAAACGACTCTCTGCCGTAGAAATCGTCCGCGTTTATCACGGCGAAATTGTCGTTCAAAAGCTCTCTTGCGGAATATACCGCGTGACCCGTGCCCCACGGCTTTACCCTGCCCTCGGGTATCGAGGCGCCCTCGGGGATATCTTCGAGCGTCTGATACGCGTATTCTACCTTCATACCGGTTATGCGCGCGCCGACCGTATCCTCAAAATCCGCTCTGTGCTCGGGTTTGATTATGAATATCACTCTGTCAAAGCCGGCTCTTTTTGCGTCAAATATCGAGTAATCGACTATGAACTGCCCGGCTTCATTGACGGGATCCACCTGCTTCATTCCGCCGTAACGGCTTCCCAGACCCGCCGCCATTATTACAAGTGTCATTGTTTTTACCTCTTTTTATAATTTCAGTGAAATGCCGAATTTTTCAGAAAGGGATGAAAGGAATATTTTTTCGACAGAGGCTATCTCCTCAAAGCCGAGCGTTCTTGTCGGGTCGTTGTATTCGACTCTGATAAGAACGGAGGTATGACCGTTCGGTACGCCGGCGCCCGTGTAAACGTCGCGCGGAGATACGTTGACGATGATGTCCGACGCGTCCCTGATGCACGGTGAATAGTCCGTGAAGTGGATGCCGTTTTTGACTAAGAAGTTATATTCTCTCGTAACTGACGGATACGCGCTGTCGAATTCTATGGAGCGCTTCGTTTCGTCAAAGCCCTCGAAACAGAATTCAAGATACGCCACGTCGTCGCGCGCGAGCTTACCGTTTTCAAATTCAAGGAGCACCTTCGGGTCTATCTTGCCGAGATAACCTATGCGCTTGCCGCCGACGTATATATCGCCGCCCGCGCCCGCCTCGAACATACCGAGCTCATCCGTCGGTTTTATCTCGTATTTGATATTGTACTCATGCAGAAGCGCGTCGAGCAGCGACACCGCGTCATAAACGCTGAATTTCGCGTCCTTTGCGATGCCGAAGCCGCGGCCGAGCTTTACGCCCGTCATAAGCGCGGCGAACACGTTTTTCTCGTTATATCCGTCCTCATAGTCTTTCTGACGGAAGAAGCGTTTGCCGACCTCGAAAATGCGCAGATCGTTTTTGCCGACGGACATATTTGCGATAGCCGTGGATATAAGTCCGTATGCGAGCGAAGGTCTCATCAGCTCGTAGAAGTTGTTCAACGGATTTAATATTTTTATATCGCCGTAATACTCAGAATTATCCTTGACGTGGAGCATCTGCATGCTGTTGCCGGGGATAAATCCGTAGGTGAGCACCTCGATGAAGCCGAAGCCGACCATCATATCGCGGAGCTTGTTTGCGTTTTTGTTCACGGGGTTTTCCGCAAACGGAGCGTACAGCTTGATAGGCTGCGGCTCTATGTTGTGGTAGCCGTACATACGCCCGACTTCTTCTATAACGTCAACGTCGTAATCTATATCAAGACGGAAATCGGGTATCGTGACCTTGATATTTTCGCCGTCATCGCACTCGGTCTCAAAAAAGCAGTCGTTCAAGTACTTGCATATCTGCGGGATCTCAAGATCGGAGCCTAAAAGCGAATTGATGCGCTTTTTGGTGACGACCATCGTCTGCGGATCGTTTTTGGTGTTGTCCGTGTATAAATAACCCGTTTTATTATATTCGCCGCCGCAGAGCTCCGTTATCATCTTCACGCAGATAAGCGCGCCCGGGATCGCCGTGGCGGGCGAAACGCCGCGCTCGAAGCGGTATGACGCCGCGGTCTGTACGTGCGTTTTTTTGCTTGTGACACGCTCTATTATGTGGTCGAAGTTTGCGGATTCGATTATTATGTTTTTCGTTTCCGCGGTGACCTCGGGCGCGTGACCGCCGATTATACCGGCGACGCAGAGAGGATTCTCGTCGTCCGAGATCAGAAGCGCGCCCGTCGGAAGCTCTATTTCGGTCGACGCGAGCGTCGTGAATTTCGTCGGAGCGGGAACGTTTTCGATACGGATGTCGCCTTTGACTTTATCCGCGTCGAAAATGTGTATCGGCTGACCTATCTGAAGCAGTACGTAGTTGCTTATGTCCACTATCGGGTTGATGCACGCGACGCCTGATTTGGTAAGTCTGTCCTTGATGTATTCCGGCGTTTCCCCGGTGTTGTCCACGCCGCGTATCTCGACCGCGGAATATCTGTGAACGTCTTTTGAGCTGACGACTATCTTATGCGAGAGAACGGAGTTGTCATCGCCGAAGGTTATGGGCAGAGACGGGGTGAAATCCTTTATCTGTCTTCTTCCCTTGCCCGCGTAATACTCGCGCAGGACGCCCGCGACGGACAGCATATCCGGTCTGTTTGCTTTTACTTCTATTTCAACGGCTTTATCGTCGCCGTAATCCTCTATCGAGGCTATCTCGAAGCCCTGTACGTCGAGCCAGCGGAGGAGCTCCTCGTAATCCGTTTTTATCTCGGACTCGGCCGAAAGCCAGTTATATGAAAATTTGAACATCGCTTAATTCCTCCTATCAGAGCTGTTCCCAGAGAGATATTTCATTCTCAAAGAGTTTGCGCATTTCGTTTATCTTGAAATAGAGCATGGGAAGACGGTTGAGTCCCCAGCCGAACGCAAAGCCCACGGTATCGCGCGAATAGCCGACCGCCTCGAACACGTTCGGGTGTACCATGCCGGCGCCCGCGACGCGCATCCAGCCCGTGCCCTTGCACGTTCTGCAGCCCTTGCCGCCGCACATTATGCAGCCCATGTCGACCGCAGCCGACGGCTCCGTGTAGGGGTAATAGCACGGTGAGAATTTAACTTTGTATTCCGGACCGAAAACGCGCTTCACGCTCTCGGTAACAGCCCATTTGAGGTTGGCGAGGTTTATGCCCTCTCCCACGACAAGTCCTTCGACCTGATAGAAGCACGGAGTGTGCTGAGGGTCTATCTCGTCCACTCTGTAAACGACGCCCGGGGAGATTATCATAAACGGCGGCTTATGCTCGAGCATATATCTGACCTGAACGCACGACGTATGCGAGCGCAGAAGCACCTTGGGATATTCAAGATAAAACGTGTCCTGCATATCTCTTGCGGGATGATAGTACGGCATATTCAGCATTTCGTAATTATGCCTGTCGTTTTCTATCTCGGGACCGTATGCTATGCTGAAGCCCATTTCCTTATAAACGTCCTCGAACATACGTCCGACTCTTATGAGCGGATGTATCTTTCCGCGTATAAATTCGGGCGACGGGACGGTGAGGTCGACCGCGGAGGAGGATTTTGCCATCTCCGTTATCTTCTTTCTGACAGCCGCTATGCGCTCCTCAAATTCTTTTTTGAAATTGTTTATAGCCGCGCCGACGTCCTTTTTCTCCTCGTTCGGCAGTGTTTTCATCTCCGCGAAAAGCTCCTTCATCACCTTGCGGAAGGATGATTCAACCATTTGAAGCTTGTCCGGCGCGTCGCTTTGCTCAAGCTTTTCGGATAGCTCTTTCTTTTTGTCGTCAATGAACTGTGCCATTTTACGCACTCCTTTTTTATGTCAAAATACAGTATTTTTCATTATATAATATCACAATAAAAAGCGTATGTCAAGTATATTTTTTAAATTTTACGCACGTAAACGCCGCGCCTCCGCTGCGTTGTTTTGTGTAAAACGAAGCCGGACGGGGCGACGGACAGGACAGGGCATATCAAAAAGCCTCCCCGTATGAACGGGGAGGCTTTGATTTTTCCGGTATCTGACCAAAGAGTGAGGTAAACTTTTATCTCTTTGAGAACTGGGGAGCGCGGCGTGCGCCTTTGAGACCGTATTTCTTTCTCTCTTTCATTCTCGGGTCACGAGTGAGAAGACCCGCTTTCTTGAGAGCCGTACGGTATTCGGGGTCCGCTTTGAGAAGCGCTCTGGCAACGCCGTGACGGATCGCGCCCGCCTGGCCGGAGATGCCGCCGCCCTTAACGCTGCAGATTATATCGAATTTGCCGGTCGTTTCGGTCACGCCGAAGGGCTGGTTGACGATGAGCTTGAGCGTTTCAAGTCCGAAATAATCGTCAATATCTCTCTTGTTTATGGTTACGGCGCCCGTTCCGGGAACAAGACGTACGCGGGCTATGGATTTTTTTCTTCTGCCGGTGCCGTAGAAATAAGGTTGAGCTTCGTTATACATTACAATTACCTCCTATACAATTAAGCAAGTGTCTCGGGCTTCTGAGCCTGCTGCTTATGCTGTTCGCCCGCATAAACCTTGAGTCTGGTTATAGCCTTGTCGCCTATGGAGTTGTGGGGGAGCATTCCCTTGACCGCCTTAACGAACGCGAACTCGGGTTTTTCCGCCATTATCTTCTTGTACTGTACAGCCTTCAGACCGCCGATGTATCCGCTGTGATGATAGTAATATTTCTGCTCCGCCTTCTTGCCTGTCAGAACGGCCTTGGAAGCGTTGATTATTATTACGAAATCACCGCAGTCAACGTGGGGTGTGAATTCGGGTTTGTTCTTGCCGCGGAGTATGTTCGCCGCCTTGACCGCCGTCTTTCCGAGCGGAACGCCTGCTGCATCTATAACATACCATTTGCGGTCAACATTTTCTTTTTTTGCCATATAAGTCAACATAAATGTTTCCTCCGTAAATATAATTTTCTATACAACGCCTGTGAGTATATCACAATAAAACCGATTTGTCAATACCTTTTTGCAAACTTTTTTTGATTTATCACCGTATTTTCTTTGATTTTCTTTAATTTTCTTTGATTTTCGGGGGTTTACGGATCCAAAACGGGCAAAAACGGCGCCTTTTTAAAAGATGCAAACATAAATATTACTCTGAAAATTTACCTTGAATACACCAAATAAGGAAAAAAATCGGTTATAATAATTAAAATACATTACGGAGAACAGTATGGACCTGACGTTTTCAAAAAACACGGTACAGATCTTCTCGCAGTGGTTCGGCAGGAACGGCGCAGTCGTAAGCCCCGTCCGCGAACAGATCAGAAGACCGCCGTACCCCTGTACGAAAATAAACGCCCTGCCCGGATGCACGCCAGAGGAGCAAGGGATAGAAAGTGAATATATATTAAAGTATTATAACCGTCTCTGCCGCGAGCCGCGGATAAAGATGCAGACCGTGATAATCGCAAGAAACGGTCATATCATATCCCGCGCCCATTTTTACCCGTATTCCACGGATATATGGCACGTATCGCATTCGCTCGCAAAGTCGCTCACGGGACTTGCCGTCGGACTTATGGTTGACGACGGTCTGATCTCGCTTGACGACAGGCTTATAGACTTTTTCGGAGACGAGCTCCCCGCCGTCGCGCGCATAAACCACAAAAACACGACGATAAAGCATCTTCTGACAATGCGCACGGGCGTATTTTTCAACGAGATCGGCGCGGTCGTAGAGCAGGACTGGGTCAGGGCTTATCTTGAATCGGGCGTGAAATTCAAGCCCGGCACGCAGTTCGAATACAACAGTATGAATTCATATATGCTCTCCGCCATCGTTAAAAAGGTGAGCGGCAAGGGCATTCTGGAGCTTTTGCGGGAGCGCGTTTTCACACCGCTCGGCATAGAGAACGTTTACTGGGAAAAATGCCCGAAGGGGATAGAAAAAGGCGGCTGGGGTATCTACTACTACCCCGACGAAATGCTGAAGCTCGGTCAGCTGTACCTGAACGGCGGCGTCTGGAACGGCGAGCGCATAATCTCCGAGCGCTGGATAAAGGAATCCACGAGAAAGCAGACGGACACGCCGGCGGAAACGGGCGAGAACAGCTACGGATATCAGGTATGGTGCCGGGAGGACAGAAGCGAGTTCATTTTCAACGGAATGTTCGGTCAGAATATCATAGTCTATCCGAAAACGAACATAATGATCGCCACGACGGCGAGCATAGACGAGACGTTCCAGAACAGCCCGTTATACACCATAACAGACAGATATTTCGGGGGCGCGTACCGCCCGCACGGTCATCTTGAAGAAAACAGAGAAGCCTGCGGTAAGCTCCGAGCCGCGGAAAAGACGCTTGTGATGCACAACAGCGACGCGTATCTGCACAAAAATGATACGGACTGCTTTTCCCTGCGCGGTCTGTCGGGCGTTTATACGGTGAACGAAAACGACGGAGCGGGGCTTTCGATAATGCCGGAGCTATATCAGGGCGTACACAACTGCTTTGCCGAGGGTCTGCGTGAATTTGAGCTTACGCTTGACAAAAACGGCGGAACGATAAAGACGCTTGAGGGAAACACGACTCACAAGCTGAGCTTCGGTTACGGCAAAGCCGTCCCCGGATGCGTCGTTTACGACAAGGAAACGATACTTACATCCGCTTACGCGGTGGTGATCGACGAGGACGGCGTGAAGAAGCTCCGCATAACGGTATGCTTCCCCGAGCTGCCGAACGTAAGATATCTGACGATCGGAGCCTCGGAGGACGGGATATCGGTAAAATGGGAGGAAGCGCCCGGCTACGATTTCATCCGTATTATGATAGACAGGACCGTTTTCGGAAAAATACTGATAGACAGACATACCAAGGCGGCGGACACCGATTTTGTGCTGAAGCGTATACGGTATTTTCTTCAGCCGACCGTAAATATGAAACGGAAAGATAAAAACAAATGAAAATAAATAAGAAAAAGATCAAAGAAGGCATAGACTTAACGGTCATAACTGACCCGAAGTTCAAAACGGACGTCGTATCCGTATCGTTTCTGACGGGTGAGGGTACGGAGGCGGCGGTCTGCTCCTCTCTTACCGCGGGCGTGCTTTCGCGCAGTTCAGCCAGATACCCGTCGCTTCTCGAGCTCAACAGAACGCTCGACCTTTTATACGACGCGCAGCTGACGACGGACGCCGCGCGGCGCGGCCTCACGCACATACCCGTTTTCACGATAAGATCGCTCAACAACAGATATTCGCTTGACAAAACGGACATACGCGGCGGTTGTCTTGACGTGTTATACAACATAATAACGGATCCGGCGACGAACGGAGATAATTTCCGCTCAAAAATTCTGAACAGTGAAAAAGTGCAGCTTACCGAGGCGATCAACGCGATAAGGAACAACAGAAGCGGCTACGCCCTGCGCCGCTGCACGGGCGAGCTGATGAAGGACGAAGAGCGTTTTGCGCCGAGACTCGGCGACGTTGAAACGGTCGCACAGACGCGAAAAGGCGAGCTTAACCGCTTTTACAAGAATATGATGAAAAACGCGCCCGTGCGCATAATCTCCTCCTCCGCCGACGACGACGGCAGGATAAACGAATTTGCGGAAAAGCTGGGCGAGACTCTCGGCGGAAGAAAGGACGGTTCCGTATCGGAGCCGGAATTCAGGGCGGCGCAGAAGAAGCCGGAAAGAGTCGTTGAGGAATTTCCCGTATCTCAGGACGTTTTATGCCTCGGCTGTACATACGACTGCTCTGCCGGCGACGGCAATTCTGCCGCGCGCGCACTGTTTCACGAGATATTCTTTCAAAATCCGACGTCGCGCCTGTTCGTGAACGTGCGCGAGAAGCTGTCTCTCTGCTACTACTGCTCCGCGGCTCCGATGAGCGATCTTAAGAAGATGATAATCTATGCGGGAGTAGACGGCAAAAACGCGGAAAAGGCGGAGGACGAAATAAGAAAACAGCTTGAGCTGATCAAAAAAGGCGTGACTGAAGAGGAGCTTCAAAGAGGCAGACAGGCGATAAAAAACGACCTTCTCTCGATCTGCGATTCGCCGTCAAGGATCGCCGGCTGGTACGCCTCGCGGGAGCTGTACGGCTCCGATGAGACGCCGGCGGAATTTGAAGCGAAGCTCGGACTCATCACACCGGACGATATAGCGCGCGTCGCCTCGTCCGTTGATCTCAGTCTCGTTTATACCCTGAAAGGAACGGCGGAGAATGAAGCCTGACGTAAAAGAACATAAAGATAAAATAACGAAAGAAAGTTATTTCACATATCATCACAAAAGCGGCGCGGACCTTATCTTTTCACAAAACGGATATTCGACGTCCGCGGCGATATACACCTGCAAATACGGCGGCTCGGACGTTTCTTTTCTGTACGGCGGAAAAAGGTACGACACGCCGCGCGGCATAGCGCATTTCCTCGAGCACAAGCTGTTTGAGACGGAGGACGGCGGCGACGCCTTCGATTTGTTTTCCGACATAGGCGCGGACGCGAACGCTTTTACCTCCCACAGGGAGACGTCGTTTACGTTCACGTCGTCAAACGACGGATTTTACAAAGCCCTGCGCATACTTCTCGGCTTTGTCCATACCCCGCATTTCACAAAGGAAAGCGTAGAGAAGGAGCGCGGGATAATAGCGGAGGAGCTCAGAATGTACGACGACAGTCCCGACAACCGCTGTTATTACGAGCTTATGAAATGCCTCTACAAATTCAACAACGTGAGATACGACGTGGGAGGCACGGCGGACTCGATAAAGGAAATAACGCCACAGCTCTTATACTTCTGTCACAACGTGTTTTACGATCCGTCCAATATGGCGCTTATAGTCAGCGGCGGAGTTGATATAAAAAAGGTCATCGAGATAATGGACGAGATGATACCGCAGAAAAAGCACATAAAAACAGACGTCATACGGTCCGGTGAGCCCAAAAGGGTCAACATAAAGATCTCCGATATAAAAATGGAGGTGTCAAGTCCCTTGTTCGGCTTCGGCATCAAGGACACGGACACGGAGGACAGGGAGCGGATGAGAAAAAAGAGCGTCGCTCTGTCTATCCTTTCAAATCTGCTGTTCGGTGAAAGCTCGGCGTTTTACTGCGAAGCGTACGAAAACGGGCTTTTGTCCGGCGACGTGGACGCGGGATATTATTTTTCCGGCGATCACGCGTATCTTTCCGTTTTCGGAGAGAGCAAAAAGCCGTACACGGTACGCAAGAGGATAAAAGGGATAATAGAAAAAACAATTGCCGAGGGCGTTGACAAAAAAGAATTCGAGCGGTGCAAGAGGGTGTTTTACGCCAATTTCGTTTATTCTCTTCAGAACAGTCAGTCAGCCGCGTATTCGCTTCTGTCGTTTTACCACTCAAACGACGATATGTCAAAGTATCCGACGCTCTTATCCGGCATCGGCGCGGATTTCGCGGTAGAGTGTTTAAAGGAAATATACGGAGACGACCGCATCGGCTTTTCCGTGGTCGGACCCGTTTCACAATAGGAGGTATATATGTATCACGTAACTTTCAACGGGCTTGAAAACGTTGCTTTTGAGTTTTCGCCCGTCGCTTTCACGGTTTTCGGCAAAGAGATATACTGGTACGGCGTGGTCATCACCATCGGTATAATATTATCGGCGCTCTACGCCTTCTGGCGCGCAAAAAAGCTCGGCATAAGGCTTGACGATATGTACGATTACGCCATATTCATCATAATCTTCGGCGTTATCGGCGCGCGCGCCTATTACGTTCTGACGACGTTGAACAGTATGCAGTACAAGACCTTTACGGACGTTATAGCGATATGGAACGGCGGTCTTGCCATTTACGGCGGCATAATCGCGGGCATACTCGTCGTAATAATCGTATCAAAGGTAAAAAAGATAAAAATACTTCGTGTGCTTGACGCCATAGCGCCCGCGGTCATGATAGGACAGGCGCTCGGACGCTGGGGCAACTATTTCAATCAGGAGGCGTTCGGCTGCAACACCACGCTTCCGTGGGGTATGAAATCCTACGTCGTACAGTCCACGGGAACGGGCAGGAGCATCGAAGGCACGGTTGAATATCTCACCTCAAACAAGGCGAGCATTGAAGCGCAGGGTATGACGGTAGATCCGCAGGGCTTCGTTCATCCGACGTTTTTATACGAATGTCTGTGGAATATAATAGGATTCATTATAATAAATATCTTCTTCAGGAAAAGAAAATACAACGGACAGATGTTTCTGATGTATATAACGTGGTACGGTCTCGGACGCGCTTTCATAGAAATGCTCCGCACGGATTCGCTTTATATCCCGGGAACGCCCGTCAGGATATCCATGCTCGTGGGCTTTCTCTGCTTCGCCGGCGGCGTCGCGGCTATGATAGTCCTCGGCATAAGAGCGAAGAAGAACCCGCAGGAGGTTACGGAGGGCGCGTATTACGGCAAATTCTCTTATAAGAACGAGCCCGAAATAAAGAAAAACAAAAAAAATAAAGATAATAAAGAAGAAACGCCCGAAGATACGGAAACGAAAACCGAAGACGGGGAGACCGTTGCTGAAGAGACTGTCGTTGAAAACGAAGACGGTACGACCGTTGTTGAAGAGACTGTCGTTGAAGCCGAAGACGGTACGACCGTTGTTGAAGA
>CACZOH010000077.1 GCA_902782785.1 uncultured Ruminococcus sp.
ACCGTCGCCTTGATCATCAGCATTTTGATAGCCGTACTCGGTTCGCTTTTAATGCCGTATATACTTAAAGTTCTCGGCGCAGGTGACGAGGGTACTGAGCTGTGGAACTATACGAAGGATTATTTACAGATAATGTTCTGGGGAGCTCCGCTGACCTTCGTGTATTTTTTGCTGTACTACTGCGTACGCTGCGACGATAACGAAAAGCTTGCAAGCGCCGGTTATCTTGCGGGATATTTGTCGGACGTTGCTGCAAGCGCGCTTCTGATACTTGTTTTCAAGCTGGACGTGCGCGGTGCGATAATCGCAACGGTATTGGGAAAAGCGATCGGTGTCGTTATTTTTTCAATGCACTTTACACGCAAATGGGCGATACTCCGCTTCAAATTTTCAAAACCCGATATAAAGCTGATATTCAGGGTGCTGAAAACGGGAATGTCTTCTTCCTTCGGCTATATCGGTCAGTTTGCCGCGCTTCTTATAGTGAACAATCTGCTTTTGCGTCTCGGGGGCGAAAGTGCGCTCGCGCAGATGAACGTCGTCCAAAACGTATCGTATTTTGCGTTGGCGATATATATGGCTCTCGGCGATACCGCTCAGCCTCTGTGCGGCACGTTCTTTGCGGAGCATAACAAGGAAGCCATAAAACGCGTTATGTTTCTCACCGTCGGTATCGGCGTCATATGCGGAGGGATCATTTCAGGACTTTTCGCGATTTTTGCTCCGTCTGTCTGTGCGTTGTTCGGACTGACGGAAAGCACCGCCGCCGAGGGAGCGTTCGCAGTGCGGCTGTTTTGCCTGTCTGTCATACCCGCGGGATTAAGCCTGACGTGGAGCTCATGCTTCCAGTCGATAGGCAGAGAAAAGATGGTGTTCTTGATAAATCAGCTGCGTAATTTCGTCTGCTTTACCGCATTTGCCGTGCTGTTCTTCACGTTCGGTCTTAAATGGTTCTGGTTCGTATTTCTTGCGGCGGAGCTCGGAGCGCTTGCCATTTGGATCCCTGTTTGCCGTATCAAAAAACGCGAGGAGACGGATGCGATATTCTCATATCTGCTTGACGCAAATTCCTCCGATATTGCGGATCTGATTAGTAAAGCGGAGAGCTTCTGTGAAGAGCATGACGCCAATCCGAAGCAGATATACTATATTTCTTTATGCGTGGAAGAAGTTTGTCAGGCGATAATTGACAACGCATTCCGTAAAGAGGGAAACGAATATATACAGCTTACGTTGTGTATGGAGGAAGACGGTACGGCTGTACTCCATCTGCGTGACAACGCGGTGAACTTCAATCCGTTTTCAATGAAAACGGGACATGATTACGAGAATGAGGAAAGTCTTGCCTCGCTCGGAATACAAATGGTCAAGGCAAAATCAAAACAATTTTTCTATCGGCGCTACGCCGGATTCAATACGCTGACCGTGGAGGTTTGATAAATTGTATAACGGAATACGTCTTGCAGAAGAACGTGATATAGCGTCATTATGCAGGATATGGAAAGTCTGTTTCGGAGACGACGAAGATTACGTCAGATTTTTTTACCGTGAGAATTTTGGTTATATAACGACGGCGGTATATGCGGTAAACGATCAGCCTGTCAGTATGCTTCACTGGTTTGACGCAACATTCGCCGGCGGGGGTGAGGCAATTGACGCGAAATTCCTGTATGCAGGCGGTTCTTTGCCGGAGTTCCGTAAAAACGGATATTATACCGCGCTGTTTCGCTACGTTGAGGAATACGCAAAAGACAATAACTGCGCGCTTTTCGGAAAACCGGTCCGCCGCGACATCATACCGTATTATCAAAAACTCGGCTTTGAACAAGACGCAAGTCTAAAACTTGTTACCGTATACCCGGAAGAAAAAGAAGCCGTAAGGTTTTCTGAAATAACGCCAAAGGATTACAACCGGATGCGCGATAATGCTTTTTCCTCTCATCCGTACGTCAAATGGTCTGACAGACACGTGAAATTCTGCATGAACGAGACGGCATATTTCGGCGGCAGAACGCTTAAAGTCACACTTGACGGATGCAAATATTTTATTATGTGCGCACCGCAGGAAGAGGAGCTTAAGGTCATAGAAACAAATCTTCCTCTTGAAAAGATAAGGAGAGCTGCCTTTGCTTTGTGCGAAACGTTCTCCGTTAAGTATCTTAAAGCGTACTTACCGGATTATCTATACAGCGAAGGAGAAGACGTCGTTTCTTCCATTGTTTATAACGCGCCGCTCCGCAATACTTACGTAAATCTGATCCTGATCTGAAAGGAAAGAATACAATGTCAAATAAAGAAAGCAAAAAGAAAGTCAGACTTGTTTCACTTCGATTTAAAGTTGTCGTTGTGATCGTTTTCACGGCGCTGGTGCTGTCGGTTTTGGCCGTTACCATCAGCTATCACGTTTACAGTAGCACGATGGACGATCACTATAAGACGCTCGCGTCAAACCTCGCAAAAACTGCGGCGACCCAGCTTGACGCAAAAGATCTCCTCCGTTATTACGAAGCCGTCAAGCAGATAGGCGAATATGACGACGCAAAATACTGGGGCGACGCGGCTTACCGTGAAGAATACGACAAAAAAGCCAACGCCATAAAGGACGACCGCTATTACGAGATGCTCAATATTCTTTTCGACATCAAGGAAAGCAATGAGGTTAAATTCTTATACGTCCAGATACTTGAAGGAAATATGGTCACGTACGTAATGGACGCGGATGACACCGAAGAACAATGTCAGCTCGGTACAAACCACGAGATCTCCGGTCCTGCAAAGGAAATCGAGCACCCGGAAGACGGTATCCCCGCTTTCATCACCAACGATACATACGGTTGGCTTTGTACATCTGTTGAACCGGTCAGGGACGACGACGGAAAATCCGTTGCGCTTGTCGGAGTTGACATATCGATGAACGAAATAATGAAAGACCGTGCCGATTATCTGCGTACCATTATTTTGTTTATAGGTATAGTCGTTATCGTATTGATCGCGGTTATCCTTTTCGGCGTCGCAAAAGCGCTGATCAATCCTATCAACATGTTATCTGACGCAACCCGTTCTTTCGTACAGGATCGCAGTGACGAACAAAAGGTCGATTCCGCCATATCGCGTTTGAAGATCAACACCGGCGACGAAGTGGAGACGCTTTGCGATTCCGTCAAACAGATGGAAAACGATATAAACAGATACATCGTCAACCTTACAGCCGTAACGGCGGAAAAGGAACGTATAAGCGCGGAGCTGAACGTAGCGTCGCAGATCCAGGCGGATATGCTTCCGAGGATATTCCCGGCGTTTCCGGACCGTCCCGAATTCGATATCTACGCCTCGATGACGCCGGCGAAAGAGGTCGGAGGAGATTTCTACGATTTCTTCTTGATAGACGACGACCATATAGGCCTTGTAATGGCGGACGTTTCCGGCAAAGGAGTTCCCGCGGCTCTGTTTATGGTCATAGCAAAGACGCTTATCAAGAACCATGCGCAGCAGGGTGAAAGCCCCTCCGAGATACTGAAGCACGTAAACGAGCAGCTGTGCGAGGGCAACGAGGCGGAATTGTTCGTTACGGTCTGGTTAGCGACGGTTGAAATATCAACGGGCAAAGGACTTGCCGCAAACGCGGGACACGAGCACCCCGTTATACGCCGTGCGAACGGTGAATTTGAGCTTGTTCAATACCGTCATTCTCCCGCGGTCGCAACAATGGAGGGGATACGTTTCCGCGAGCACGAGTTCAAGCTTGAACCGGGCGACAGACTTTTCGTTTATACAGACGGCGTTCCCGAGGCAACGAACGCACAACACGAACTGTTCGGAACCGACAGGATGCTTCAGGTGCTAAATCAGAATGCCGATGCAGCGCCTAAAGAACTTCTTCTTGCCGTAAGAAACGAAATTGACGATTTTGTCGGCGAAGCACCGCAGTTTGACGATATTACGATGATGGATTTCGTTTATTTCGGCGAACCCAACAAATCGGACGCCGTTTTAAGACTTGAAGCGAGAACAAACAATCTTGACAAAGTCATCGCGTTCATAAATGAAAATCTTGATAAAAACAACTGCCCGCAGAAGATAAAAATGCAGATAGACGTTGCGGTCGAAGAGCTGTTCGTCAATATTTCTCACTACGCATATAACCCGGAGGTCGGTTTCGCAACGATCAATTTCGGTTGGGAAAACGATAAAAAATACGCCGTCATAACGTTCAAAGACAGCGGCGTTCCGTTTAATCCGCTTGAAAAGCCCGATCCCGATCTGACGCTTTCCGCAGAAGAACGTCAGATAGGCGGACTCGGTATCTATATGGTAAAAAAGAGTATGAGCGACGTCAGATACGAATATAAAGACGGACAGAATATACTCACGATAAAAAAGCTTTTAACGGATGAATAAACAAAAGGCGCTTGAAAAAAGCGCCTTTGAAATATCGGCGAAAGGATAAAAATATGAAGAAGAGAAGCGATAAGAAGCGTAAATTCACGTTAAAAGAACGGTTTCAATACTGGTTTGACAACAGAATGACAAAAGGCTCGCTCGGACTGATACGCGTATTGATAGTCGTTTCCGTTATACTTGCCATATCTATGGCGGGACTTATAATCCTTTTCAAATTCAACGAAGAGGGCGAGGTCGCGTCGGTTTTCTGGGACAGTATCGCCACCGTGATAAACGCATGGATGCCGTCGTTTGAAGACGGATCTCCCGGTTATCTGATCCTGATGTCAATAACCGCAATAGCCGGAGTTTTATTTACAAGCGTTCTCATAGGTATCATAACGAGCGCGATAGAGGAGAAAATAGACAATCTCAAAAGAGGCAATTCCCTTGTTCTTGAAAAGGATCATATCGTGGTTCTGGGCTTCTATCCCGGCGAATACGAGCTTTTGAATCAGCTTATTTTAGCATCGGCTGACGAACCGTCCTGTATCGTTATAGCCGAGGATATGGAAAGGGAAGAGATGGAACAGAATATTTCTGAAAACCTTGATATTCCGAAAAACGTCCGTATAGTATGCAGGACCGCCGATATAACGGATCCCGCGTCTATTGAAAAATGCTCCGTTGAAACGTGCAAAACCGTCATTGTCGCACCGACGGAGGATCTCAAAACAATAAAAGCGATACTTTCGGTGTCCGCACTTTTGCAGAAAAAAGGAAAACCGGAGATAAGCATAAACGCAATATTATCAAAGAACGAATACAGATTTCCCGCTTCGCTTGCCGACGCAAACAACATAACGACTCTTCAGACACACAACATACTGGCAAAGATGATCGCGCATTCCTGTACCCAGACGGGGCTTTCCGAGCTGTTCAGAGAAGTGTTCAATTTTGAAGGCTCCGAGTTTTATCTTGAGGAATTGAGCGGTACGGACGATCTTACGTTTGAAGATATAACCGTGCGCTTGAACAACGCAATACCCGTAGGCGTGTGCCGTGAAGGTAAGGTCGTGCTGAATCCCGGCGCCGGCTATAAGCTTACCGCCGCGGACAGCATACTTGTTTATTCCGAAGATAAAGCCCCCGCAAAGCTCGATACGGAATACAGCGAAAACAGCGGCGCGGCAAAAACTCCCGTTCTGTCGGATAATGAATCGACAAGCGCCGCTGTTCTGGGTCATAACGAAACGCTGCCCGTTCTTCTGAATGAATTTCCCGAAAACGTTGCGGAGGTATATATTTACGAGCAAAACGTCGAAAAAGACGAACAAACCGAAATGATCGCGGCGGCTTCCAAAAGGAATATTAAACTGGAATATACCGAAAAAGATCCCCGAAACGAGGACGTACTGCTTGAAGCCGCAATGAGATGCGAGCATATCATTGTATTGAACGACCACGAGAAGGACCCGGATGAAGCTGATACGGACGTTATATTTACTCTTTTGAATTTAAGGGATATAAGACAGCGTTACGGGCTTAAATTCAATATAACCGTTGAAATGCAGAAAGAGCGCAATCAGAATCTCGCAGGCGTCGGCGACAGTACGGATTTTCTCGTAACGTCAAGTATGTCTTCGCTTATATTGGCTCAGCTTGCCGAGAATCCCGAATTGATAGACGTATTCCGCGAGATCCTTTCAAACAAGGGGAATGAATTGTATTTAAAGAACGTCGGCAAAATGCAGTTTGAAGGACGGTATTCCGTCCGCGAGCTTCGCCGTATCATGTTAAAGCAGGGATACGTGCTGATGGGCTTGATGAGCGGAAACGAATACTCGTATTTTGACCGTACGCTTGACGATATCATAAATCTCAATAAAGATGATTGTCTTATTGTAATAGGCGAAAAATAAATAATACAAATTCTCGTTTTAAGTGTAAGAAAACGCATAAAAAGTACGTCTAACAGAATAGAAGACGAAAAACGATTTGAACGGAGCATTTCTTTGATAAGACCGGTCAAATCTTGATTTGTACTGACGATTGATTAAGGAGGAATATATCCGCTCATGAAAAGATTAATCGCTTTGTTACTGACCGTTATGACAGTTTCGGTTCTTGCCGCATCTTGTGCGATTCGTCCCGGGACACCGCAGCCGGCGTCTACAGGCACTTCCGGAGAAAAAACAGAAACGTCTGAGGATAAACCTGCCGTACCCGGATCTCTAAAGCTTGATAAAAAGCTTGACGGTTTTGACTTTGATCTTATGAACTACGTTGAACAAAAGCTCGGCGATGAAAGCTATATGATCTCGCCGCTTTCGTTCAAATACGCGCTCGGAATGCTGATAGCCGGCGCGGACGGACAAACGCTTAAACAGTTGATGTCTGCTGTCGGGATCGATTCCGTTTCAGAGCTTGAAGAGCTTATCAAAAGTTTCAACGGCTTCGAGGGCTGTTTCAATGAAGCGGTGAAGAAATACGCCGAGACCTATAACGCGCTCACGGACGAGCAGAAGCAGTATTACGACGAACCGTCCGGCGCGCTCAGAGTCGCAAACTCGATCTGGAAAAGAAACGATATTCCCGGTTTTTTGCAGGGTTATAAGGACACGGTTTCGTCATATTACGCCGAGTACCGCGATTTTACAAGAGAAAAAGTCATAGCCGACGTTAACGCGTGGGCAAACGAAAAGACGGAGGGAATGATACCGAAGCTTCTGCCCGAAAACTACGATACTTCAAACCTCGCCGTGATACTTATGAACGCGCTGTATTACAAAAACGCCTGGGCAAAAGAGTTTTTTGAAATACCGGAAAGAGAATTCACGACCGTAACAAATCAGAAGGTAAACAAGAAATTCATATCTTCAACAGAATACTACCGTTATTATTCCGACGAAAAAACGACTCTCGTCGCAGTTCCGATGAAAAACGGCGTGGATATGATATTCGTTTTGGGCAGCGCTGAAAACCTGACTGAAAAGCTGTCGCAAGCAGTGCAGCGCAGAGTAAGAGTTGTCATACCTGAATTTGAAACTGAAACGTCTTTATCCGACGGAGAACTCGTTGATTTTCTTAAAGACCGCGGAGCGACGGACGCTTTTATAAAAGAAAAAGCCGACTTCAGCAGAATGTTTGACCCCGATGAAGAATCGGTCTACGTTAACGACATTGTGCAAAAAACAAAAATAAAGCTTGATAAAACGGGCGTCGAAGCCGCCGCGGTGACTGCGATAATGATGAGTGACGAATGCGCGGAAGAAGATGATCCGGTCGATTTTATCGCCGATAAGCCTTTCAGATATTTCATTATGACAGGCAAGACCGAATGGGCGGCGGAAGGCATTGTCATGTTCGAAGGCAGACTTACCGAATAGACGTGATACGCATAAAAAACAAAAGCTCTTGATTTTCAAGGGCTTTCGTTTTTTACATTATTTTTTCAGTTTATTATTCGGCTGAGACTGCAAATATGCCCGCCGCGCCGTCCTGCGCTTTCGATACTACGGTCAGACGTTCAACGTGCCGCGTAACTCCGATATCAAATTCGAGAAGGTTGAACACGGCGCCGCCCGCCTCCACCGCTTCGTTATTGCACCAAAGCTCTCTCTGCGGATAATCAGGGCAGAGCGTACCTTCATAATCACCGTTTTTAACGGCGGGCAGGGAAGCAAATCTTTTCGTCCCCGGCGCAAACGTCCCGAAACCTGCAAGCACGCTGTTTGAAAAGCCGAAATCGAGCGCGCCGGCTACCGTCAGCGGATATACGTATACGGGCTGCAGATGCGTTTTTTCTTTTTTGCACCATATCTCCGCCGAAAACGCCTCGCAGAATACCTCGTGATCGTCGGAGAACGCAGATATCAGTACGTAGAGCTTTCGCACGTTCCTGTCTATCTTTATATCCGCGATCCTGTGCCCGGCGGACGATACAGGTATGAATTTGCCGGAAAGCTCAAATTCCGCGCCGCCTACGGTTATTCTGTCCGGTACGTTTTTAAGATATTCGTCCGGACCCATAACGGCGCAGCCGTGATGCTGAAACATACCGTATTTGCGCCAGTTTGCATATTCCTCGGCTCCGTATTCATTTATACCGATCTGCTCAGCCGTATACCGTTTGTCCGATATGAGGTCGAATTCCTCGCCCTTGCCGCCGGTGATGAACAGAGCGCGGTTCTTGCCGTGAAGCGTTTCAAGCGTACAGGCTACGTTTATCTCC
>CACZOH010000078.1 GCA_902782785.1 uncultured Ruminococcus sp.
CTCCGAGGAAGCTGTCTGCGGAGCAGACTGAAGGAGTCAAAATCTTAAGTTTCAGCAAAAAACGTTCGCCTCATCCACCGCAAGCGGTCCCCCTTCCCCAACAGGGGAAGGTATAGGCCGCGGTCCCCTGCCCGGTTCGCGATCACAGATTGCTTCACCACTTTGGCTAAAAACTCCACACCGTGGAGTTTTCTTAACGCGTCGCGCCCCAAAGGGGGAAGGTATTAAAGCTCCCTCGGGGAGGGAGCCTTGATTTGGAAAGGAGTTGTTTAAAGAATAAACACTTTGTCTGCAAGTTGATAAAGAAAAAATTTACAACAATCTGCTTAAAACGTATTGCAAGGCGGAAGATATTGTTGTATAATGTATTCAAAGGACACGGCGGTGTCAAAAACAAATACAAAGGAGATTTACTGTAATGGCAATGGTTGACAAAACGGAAACGAGTCTTGACGCGTTCAAGGAAGATCACAGCGAGAAAAAGATCGACACGTCAAGAAAGCTTAAGGTAGCCATAATAGGTACCGGCTGGATCGCGGGCGCTCATATGGAGGAGTACAAAAAGATGCCCGACGTCGAGATAGTCGCCGCGGCTGACCTCATACCCGGCAAGGCGAAGAACTTTATGACCGCGTGGGGATATCCGAACGTCCGCTGCTATCTGAGCGGCCACGAGATGCTTGAAAATGAAAAAGAGCTTGACGCGGTATCCGTATGCACGTACAACAGACAGCACGCGCCCTGCGCGATAGACGCGCTTGAGCACGGCGTGAACGTCCTGCTTGAAAAGCCGTTCACCGTAACGCTTGAAGAAGCGGTCGAGGTCATGAAAGCCGAGAAAAAGAGCGGAAAGATAATATCCGTCGGCTTCCAGCCGAGATTCAACCCGAATATGCAGATGGTCAAAAAGATAGTGGAATCGGGCGAGCTCGGACGCATTTACTACATACAGACGGGCGGCGGCAGAAGAAGAGGCATACCGACTCCGTTCGGCACGACGTTTATTGAAAAGGACACCGCGGGCATAGGCGCGATGGGCGACATAGGCTGTTATTCGCTCGATATGGTGCTCAACGCCATAGGTTATCCGAAGCCCCTTACGGTAACGGGTTATACGTCCGATTTCTTCGGAAAGAGCGCGGCGTACTGGAAAGCCGAGAACAAGCCCGCGAATTATACGGAGCTTTTCGGCGTTGACGATTTCGCCGCGGGTCTCATCCGTCTCGAGGGCGGCATAATACTCGACTTCCGCATAGCCTGGGCGATGAATCTCGACACGTCGGGCGATACGATAATAATGGGTACCAAAGCCTCCCTGCGCATACCGTCCACCGAATGCTGGAACGGCTCGATAGGCGGCCCGATGACCATTTATCACGACGTCGCGGGCACGAGCGTCGGCGTGACGACGACGGTCCCGATGCTTCCCAACACCAGAGAAGGCGAATTCTATCACAAGATCCGTTCGTTCCTTGACGCCGTAAAGACGGGCGGCAAGGCTCCCGTTCCCACGTCGCAGATCATATACAACCAGGCGATCATCGACGGCATCGTAAGATCCGCAAAGGCGGGCAGAGAGATCGAAATACAGATCCCGCAGATATAAGAGGAAAAAAGCAATGAAAAACTTTAAGGTAGGTCTTCAGCTTTACTCCGTAAGAGGAGATATGGATAAGGATTTTGAGGGCACTCTCAAAGCCGTAAAGGAAATGGGTTACGACTACGTTGAATTTGCGGGATACTACGGAAGAAGCGCCGAAGAAGTGAAAGCGCTGCTCGACCGTCTCGGCCTCATTTGTCCGTCTGTCCATCAGGGTCCCGATCTTTTCCTTGAAAAAGGACAGGAGGCAGTCGACTACGTAAAGACTCTCGGCGTAAAATACGCCGCGATACCGTGGTACGGCATTGAAAACTACCGCGATGGCAATTTTGACAAAACGATAGAGAAATTCAGGACCGTCGGCGCGCTTTTGAAGAAAAACGGCATACAGCTGACGTATCACAACCACGATTTTGAGTTCAACTATCTTGACGGAGAGTTCATACTCGAAAAGATATACAAAGCTCTGCCCGACATAGAGGGTGAAGTCGACACCTGCTGGTGCAGATACGCGGGCGTCGATCCCGCCGCGTTCATAGAAAAATACGCGGGAAGGATGCACACGCTCCACTTAAAGGATTTCACCTGCAGAAAGCTCGCGGCAGGCCCCGTCTACGCGCTGATAGACGACAGCGGCAAGGCGAAAGAGCCGGAGTCAAAGGAGGATAACGGCTTTGCCTTCCGTCCTCTCGGACTTGGTATGCAGGATTTCCCCGCGATCCTCGCCGCCGCCGAAAAAGCCGGTACGGATTACGTCATAGTCGAGCAGGACGAATCAAAGGATATGCCCGCGCTTGACGCCGCAAGGATAAGCAGAGAATATCTGAGATCTCTCGGGCTCTGATAAAAACAAAAAAATACGCTGTTCCTTTCGGAACAGCGTATTTTCTTTATCCTGTTGATTCCGGATCATATTATGATCTCTGCCGTGTGCGGTCTGTGGTCCGACACGGTGAGCGCGGGGATCCCGGCGTCAACGACCTCCGCATCCTTTGACACGAAAATGTAGTCTATCTTTCTGTCGGGCTTGTCGGACGGGAAGCTGAACATATCTCCGCGTCCGTCCGCCGTGTCCTTCATTTTCGCCCTTATCGGGTCGAGTATGTCGGACTGCGGCTGAACGTTGAAATCGCCCATGAGAACGCATCTCTTATCCGTTACGTTCCGAAGCACGGCGTCGCGTGCGTTTTCGTGTTCGTCGCGGTTGAGTCCGAAATGAGCGCAGAGCACGGTAAGCGGTCCGTCCGCGTCTACCGTGAGCTTTGCGATACAGCGCGTCTCGTAATATCCGTCGTAAGCTCTCACGGCGGGATCCGGTATCGGCACCGTCTCCGCTTTGATTATCGGGTATTTTGACAGAACGGCGTTGCCGTACGGGTTTACCCCGTCAAAATCTATGGCCTTTGCGAAATAGTGATATTTGTATCCCGCGCCCTGCGCCAGAATTTTCGTCTGTTCCTCGTACAGCGGGTGAAGCCCTTTGCCGCGCACCTCGTTCAAGCCGACTATGTCAGCGCCCGACTCCGCTATCGTCCTTGCAAACAGCGGAAAATCTATGCGCCTTTCAATATAATTCAGACAGTGCTGAATATTGAAGGTCATTATTTTCAGCTTCATATCAGAAATGCCTTCCGCCGCCGGAGAAGGAGCCGCCGCCGGACGAGTGGTATCCGCCGCTGTACGAGCTGCCTCCACCGCCGCTGCGCGACTGCGGCTGTATATACGTCCTCGTTACGTTCTTATACAGGAACATCTCGTTGACGTTTCTCAGGTTAAAGCTGTTCTGTACTATATAATCGTTTGCGTATTTTGCAAACGCGACCTTTTTCATGTTCTTTACCTTTGACGACATATTTGAAAGTCCGGCGATAAGTCCCACGATAACGGCGGCGACAGCCGAGCCCGCGTAATCGCCCAACGTGCGCTTTTTCGCTATTTTGCCGGTCGAATAGATCTCATCAAGCAGTGTCAGGTATTGTACCATCGCGCCGTAATAATCGCCGTCGAGCATATACGGCTCGATGCCGTCGTCAAGCGCGTTCACGTTGTCGCGCGTGAAATACGCTCTGCTGTCGCCTCTCGCGGCGCTCCACCAGTAGCGGTTCCCGGGCTCCATACAGATGAATATCACCGAGCCGGAATAATTGTCGCCCTTGCCGTAGCCGTTGAACTGATAGAAATCGGCGGGATAGACGCCGTCGCTCGCCTCCATACCTCTGCCGATGCCGTAATTGCTTACGTCGGTAAAGATAACGAGGTCGTATCTGTTTCCGAATTTGGCTATGAGCGCGTTTACCTTTTCGGTCAGCCTCGCTTCATCCATATCGCTGAATATATCCGCGTCGTCAACGACGCGCGGCAGATTGCTGCCGTGGAAATCGGTGAAACCCGACGTATCGGACGGATACCACGACGGCAGCGACGCGGCGAACGCCGACGGGATCAGAAGCGCCGAAAGAATAAGGGAGATGAATATTACGGAAATAATTTTCTTCATAATCTGTCACCTCAACAAAAACAGTGCAATCAGAAATACGATCGCGGCGGCTATTAGGAACGGTATCCAGAACGCTCTCGCTTTCTTGCCCTTGTCGATTGGCAGCTCGCCCACGAGCTTGCCCGTCTGCCCGTTCATCGCAAAGCGGTATTTGTTGCCCGCGTACGTGCAGTTGAATATATAGACCGGAAGCAGAACGTATTTTACGGACGGGTCCTTCAGATTGAGCGCGTTGTTGCGCAGGCTCACGGAAGAATACTTGTTTACCGCTTTGCCAAAGGCGGAAACCGCGCTGTTCATCATTCTCTGAGAGGCTATCGGTATGCTCGCATCCGGATCCTTGTCGTATCTGTCCGCTAAAAAGCCGGAGAGATACTGACCGTCAAACGGTACTATCTGACTGTAATCGTAAGGCTCTATGCTGTTCATCAGATCATCCGGCATTTTTTCCGAGCCGTCCACGGGAACGCGCGTGAACTCCATGGATCCGTCGCATTCCACAAGATAATGGCTCGTTTCCGTGTATCTGTAATTGCCCGTCGTGTAGCTTGACGAGGTAGTGCCGTCGAGCGATACCTTGCCGTCAAGCTTTCCGTCGAACAGCCAGACGGGAACGTAAACGCCCTGCACCTCGTCTATCATCTGCTGCGTGAAGAAATTCTTCGGCAGAAGCTTTTTGTCCTTGCAGAACGCCTGTATCTTTTCCTTGATGCCTTTTTTATCCACCTTGAACGGTATGACTCCGTTCGGCTTGAGCGCTCCGGTGAGCTTTTCCGTGATTATTACCTTGTTGTCGCAGTACGGGCAATGCGTCGCCGCCGTCGTTCCGTCGGTGATTATCTCCGCGCCGCAGGATTTGCAGATATAAGAAACCATGTCCGGCAGCGTTTCGTTCAGGGCGTTCTGATATTTTCTGTCCCACTTGAACTCCGCCTCGGTCTTGTTCTTCATGTACTGCTTTATGGTGCCTACGTCATACTCGTTGTCGCAGCTTCCGCATTTCAGCTTTCCGGTGTCCGTATTGAACACGAGCGGCGAACCGCAGGCGGGACATTTGTATTCCTCTATCCTTTCGCTCTCCGGCGTCGTATTCGGCTTTCTGTTCAGATCGGCGCCGCAGAATTCACAGAATTTACTGCCCGCCGGGTTTTCCCCGTTGCAGGACGGGCATCTTACGGTGTCAGCCATATATATCATTCCTTTCTTATAAAGATAATTTTCCTTTTATATTCTATCACAGATTTGCCCGTCTGTCAATCCTAATTTGTGGGGATATTTATTGTTTTTTTATTATTTATTGTTTCGTTTTTCTTGACTTATCTCTTATTTTATGGTATTATAACAGAAGAAATCAAATAAAAGAGGATAAATATAATGATAGGAACGACAAACGTATCCCTGCAGTTCGGCGGACGCACGCTTTTCGCAGGAGCCGATCTTCAGTTCACGCGCGGCAACTGCTACGGCGTCATCGGTGCGAACGGCGCGGGAAAATCGACGTACCTGAAAATTCTTTCGGGCGAGCTCGAGCCGACTAAGGGCGAGGTCTACAAGACGCCGAACGAGCGTCTGTCCGTGCTGAAGCAGGACCACTACGCGTATAACGACTGCACGGCGCTGCGCACGGTGCTGCTCGGCAATCCCGAGCTCGTGAAGGTAGGAGACGAGCGCGACGCGATTTATTCAAAGGAGGAAATGACGGAGGAGGACGGCGTAAGAGCAGGCGAGCTTGAAGAAAAATACGCCGAGCTCGGCGGCTACACCGCTGAATCCGACGCGGAGATACTTCTGAACGACCTCGGAATTACGGACGAATACCATTTTACGCCCATGTTGGAGCTGACGGATTCACAGAAGGTCAAGGTGCTTCTGGCTCAGGCGCTTTTCGGAAACCCCGATATACTGCTTATGGACGAGCCGACGAACGGCCTCGATCTCGTCACCGTCAACTGGCTCGAGGACTTTCTCGCCGACCTTGACAGCACGGTCATCGTCGTATCGCACGACAGACACTTTTTGAACAACGTCTGCACGCACATAGTCGACGTGGATTTCGGCAAGATAACGATGACCGTCGGAAACTACGATTTCTGGTTCGAATACACGCAGATAAGACAGCGTCAGATGCGCGAACAGAACAAGAAGAACGAGCAGAAGGCTAAGGAATTGCAGGAATTCATACAGCGCTTCTCGGCTAACGCCTCAAAATCAAAGCAGGCGACGTCGCGCAAGAAGCTGCTTGAATCCATAAACCTGTTTGAAATGCCCGTATCGTCACGCCGCTTCCCGTTCATAAGCTTCGAGCCGTCGCGCTCTATAGGAAACGACCTGCTCGAGGTCAAAAATCTTTCAAAGAGCATAGGCGGCAGAAAAGTGCTCGACAACGTCAGCTTCATCCTCCGCCCGCGCGACAAGGTCGCGTTCGTCGGCGACGACCCGATAGCGAGAACGACGCTTTTCAAAATCCTATCTGGTGAAATGGAGCCGGACGAGGGCTCGTATAAATGGGGCGTTACGACAAAGGTCGCGTATATGCCGCAGGACAACTCCGAATATTTTGACGGTCACGAAGAAAATCTCGTTGACTGGATACGCGCGTGCTCCACGCTTACGTATGAATCGGACGTGCGCGGCTGGCTCGGAAAACTGCTGTTCTCGGGCGACGAGGCGCTTAAGCAGGCAAAGGTCCTCTCCGGCGGCGAAAAGGTGCGCTGTATGCTCTGCCGTATGATGCTCTCAGGCGCGAACGTGCTGATAATGGACGAGCCGACGAACCATCTCGACCTCGAATCCATAACGGCGCTGAACAACGGAATGACGAAATTCCCGGAATCGATCCTGTTCTGCTCGCGCGACCACCAGCTTAACCAGACCGTCGCAAACAGGATAATCGACGTCACCGCGGGCAATTTCTACGACAGACTTACGACTTACGACGAATATTTAGAGGAGATGAAATAAAACGATAAAAGGACTGCGGCGGCAGTCCTTTTATTATGTCGTGGCGGCAATTTACGAAAATCAAAAATCATTATTCCA
>CACZOH010000079.1 GCA_902782785.1 uncultured Ruminococcus sp.
ATACTTATCATCTGCCTTTTCGCGTTTTTCTTGAAGGACATACTTGTTCCCTTCATTAAACTCGAGATAGCAAACGATATGGACGGGGCAAAAGAACTTTTGCGCTCAAAAGGTGTTTTGGGCTTTTTTGCCGTTACGCTGATCGAGGCATTGCAGATGGTCGTCATCTTTATACCGGCGGAATTCATACAGATATCGAGCGGTCTCAGCTATCCTCTGTGGCTCGCGGTGCTTTTGTGCGACCTGGGCGTCTGCCTCGGCGCGACCATTATTTACGTTCTTGTCCGTACGTTCAAATACAGCAGTAAAACCTACGAGAAAAAGAAAAAAGCGATAGACGCCCTCTCAAACGACAAAAAGAACAGAAAAGCCAAAAGCACGGTCCTTTTGCTTTATTTTCTGTTCCTTATGCCGCTTATCCCGTTCGGCGCCATCTGCTATTACGGCTCCTCCACGCAGATAGGCTATAAAAAATACATTCTCACCGTCGCCACGGGAGTTATACCGTCGATATTGACGTCAAACCTTATGGGTACGGCGGCGAAGGCGTTTATAATGAACTCCATCCCTCTGCCGCTCCTCATCCTGATAATAGTTTTGCTGGGCGCTCTTCTCTTCGCTGCCATATTCTTCTTTCTTGACCGCATATATTTCAAGGAAAACGACAAAACGCCCGATTCCGTTTTATACGCCGCGTTTTTCAAATTCGTCCACTTTGTGAGAAAAAACAGACAGAGACTTCATTTTGAGAACCGTGAGGTTTTGGATAATATCGACGGGCCGTGCGTGTTTTTATGCAATCACCCGTCCATGTACGACTTCTACTACGTAAACCGGTTTTTGGGTGATATAAACCCGGCTGTCGTGGCGAACAAGTATTATACGACGCGTCCGGTAATAAGAAAGCTGTATAAAAAAGCGGGCTTCATATCAAAAAAACTGTTCTCGACAGATCTTGAGACAATGGGCGGACTCATAAAAATGACGCGCGCGGGCTACTCGTGTCTCATATTCCCGGAGGGGCGTATGTCGGTCGACGGCTCGTCGTATCCCGTAACGGAGCACGGCGGCGGGCTTTACAAGAAGCTCGGCGTGAACGTCGTGATCCTGAAAATAAGGGGCGCGTATTTTTCAAAGCCGAAATGGAGGCGCGCGTTTTACAAATCCGATATTTACGTATCCGCAGAGCGTTTTATAAGCCATGAAGAGGCTGAAAACTACACGGAGGACGAGCTTGACGGGATAATAGAAAAGGCGCTTGAATACGACGATTCGGACGGGAGCGCAAACGCATACAGGAAAAAGAACAAGGCGAAAGGACTTGAAAACGTGCTTTACCGCTGCGCGGAGTGCGGAGAGCTTTACTCTACGCAAAGCGACAAAGACAGTCTTGTCTGCAGCAAATGCGGCGCGAGGCTGACGCTTGACGAAAACTGCCGGTTTGAGGGCGGCAATATAAAAACGATTCACGAATACTATGAAAAAATAAAAGACCTTGAGCGGAAAGAGCTTGATACGGTAAAGCTTGAGGCTGAGGTTAAAACAAAGATATTCGATTCTGAAGGAAAGGTCCGCAGGCGTGAGCGCGGTTACTGCACGCTTGACAAAAACGAGTTCACGTACAGGTCCGATGACGTTTTGTTTACCGTTGATATGGAAAAGCTGCACGCTCTGCCGTTTTCCGTAAACCTGGAATTCGAGCTTTATTACAAAGGCGAACAGTATTATTTTTATCCCGTACAAAACAAAAGACAGGTCACTCGCTTTGGTCTGATCGCGGATATTATATATGAGAAAAACCATGAAGAATAAAGAAAAAGCATTGATCAACGTATCAAAAAAGACGTTTATACAGGTTACGCTGCTGCTCCTTATCCTTATGACGGGAGCGATAGTTTTGACGTACGTCGTACCGCGCGGGCAGTTCGGAGTATTTGAAGACGGCACCGTCAATTATCTCGATTACAAGATGCTCGACGGCGGCTCCGGAATAAACATTATAAAAGGCATATTCGCGCCGTTCCTCGTTTTCGCATCGGGCGACGGGTTGACGCTTATAATGCTCTGCCTTTTCCTGCTCGTGATCTCCGCTTCCTTCCAGGTCATGAACGACGCGGGCGGCATCAACGCGCTCATCGGGTACGTATCGGAAAAATTCAAGGAAAGAAAATATCTTCTTGTCATCACGGTTTCATTCGTTTTCATGTGCTTCGGCGCTTTTCTCGGGTTGTTTGAGGAAATGCTGACGATGCTTCCCATAGTCACCGCCTTGTGCGTTCTCGTCGGTTTTGACTCGTTTACGGGATTTCTTATAAGCATTATCGCATGCGGCTTCGGCTTTGCGAGCGCGATAACAAATCCGTTCACGGTCATTCTGGCGTCGGAGATAATAAAGACGAACCCGATGGAGAATATATGGTACAGATTCGTCATCTTTGCCGTTATGTTTCTTCTGCTTCTCGGCTTTGTATTCTTATATATACGAAAAATAAAAAAAGACCCGACGGCAAGTCTGACTTACGCGCACGATCTGAAAATAAAGGAAAACGTATCTTCGGCTGCGACCTCGTCACCGGTCGATACTAAAAAAACGCGCATTGTTTATACGGTGTTCTTGCTTCTGAGCCTCGTCATAATCATCGTCGCTTCTTCCCTGCCTTTTCTGCGCGGTTATACCGTGGTGATACTGCTCGCGTATTTTCTAATCTTCGGGATCGCCGCGGGTCTGATCTGCACGGGGAACGTAAAGGGCGTTTTCAAAAGCTTTCTTAAAGGCCTGACCGGAGCATTGCCTACGCTCGTTTTCATAGCGCTTGCGTCTTCCGTAAAGTTCATTTTTGAAGAAGGCGGTATAATGCCGACGGTCGTGCACGCGATAAACGAGTTCTCTTTTGGCAAAAACATATTCGTCGTCGCGCTCGTTATTTACGCCGTGGTGCTTGTGCTTGAGTT
Source organism: uncultured Ruminococcus sp. (assembly GCA_902782785.1). GTDB lineage: Bacteria > Bacillota > Clostridia > Oscillospirales > CAG-272 > UBA1248. The sequence goes on from CACZOH010000079.1 coordinate 2,953, forward strand.
CTTTATTTCGTCGTCCACGGCGAAAGCGATACTTGTAATGGGTATTTTCTCCGTTGCGAGCGTCGGACTTACCAAACAGATGTCCGTTCTGCTCTATACGTTCGCGGACGGTTATACGAACGTATTGTTCCCCACATCGCCCGTGCTTCTGATATCGCTTTCCATGATAGAGCTCGATTATTTCAAATGGGTCAAAAAAAGCCTCCCCCTGTTTTTGATAAACCTCGCCCTCGTCGTCGGTTTTATTATTCTCGGGATCGTTATAGGATATTAAAAAAATATATAAACGTTTCGGGAGGGTTTAAACCCTCCCGATCTTTTTATTCACAATACTTTTTTACGTCGTCGGCGGTAATGACTATCGCCTTTTTTTCTTTGTCTGACGGGGCTTCGTACATTATGTCGAGCATAAGCTTCTCTATGATGGAGCGAAGTCCGCGCGCGCCGGTATTGCGCTTTATCGCAAGCTCCGCTACCGCCTCGCACGCGCTGTCGTCAAACTGCAGATCTATTCCGTCGAGCTTCAGAAGCTCCGTATACTGCTTTGTGAGCGAATTTTTCGGCTCGCGGAGAATCCGTTTCAGCGCCTCCACGTCAAGCGACGAAAGCGTGGTGATGACGGGCAGACGCCCCACAAGCTCCGGGATAAGTCCGTATTTTACGATATCCTGAGCCTCTACGTTCGAGAAAACGCCTTTTTCGGCTCTTTCCCTGCTCGTCAGCTTTTCCGCGCCGAAGCCAACCGCCTGTCTGCCGAGACGCGCCTCGATGATCTGAGACAAACCGTCAAAAGCGCCGCCGCAGATGAACAGGATATTCTCCGTGTTTATCTGTATGAAATCCTGATTGGGATGCTTGCGTCCGCCTTGCGGGGGAACGTTTGAAACCGTGCCCTCAAGGATCTTCAGAAGCGCCTGCTGAACGCCCTCGCCGGAAACGTCGCGCGTTATGGAGCGGTTTTCGCTTTTGCGCGAGATCTTGTCTATCTCGTCGATATAGATTATACCGCGCTCCGCAAGCGACACGTCGTAATCCGCCGCCTGTATCAGACGGAGCAGGATATTCTCCACGTCCTCCCCGACGTAGCCCGCTTCCGTGAGCGTCGTGGCGTCCGCTATGGCAAAAGGAACTCTCATCGTCTTTGCAAGCGTCTGAGCTATATACGTTTTTCCGACGCCCGTAGGTCCGAGAAGGAGCACGTTGCTTTTCTGTATCTCCACCTGCTCCGGCTCGTTTTCGTCCTTTTGCTTCTTTTTGCCCTTTTGCGGCTTTGTATTCTTTTTTGTCAATATACGCTTATAATGGTTATAGACCGCGACGGAAAGCACTTTTTTCGCATCGTCCTGACCTATGACGTACTCGTCAAGCGTGGCTTTCAGCTCTTTCGGCTTCGGCAGATTGTCAAAGCTGAGCTCGCCGCCGTTCCCGTTTGACGACGGACGGTCAAAGCTGCCGTCTATCAGCTCGTTGCACGCTTCTATGCAGTTGTTGCATATCATGGCGTTCGACACGGGCGACGGTATCAGGAATTCGACCTGCGCTTCACTTCTGCCGCAGAAGGAGCATACGTGTTGAGTTTTGTTTGTGGGCATTTATTTGTCCTTTTTGTTTGTTACTATTTCGTCAAACAGACCGTATTCGAGCGCTTCCTCCGCAAACATGAAGTTGTCGCGCTCCGTATCGATACAGATCTGCTCGTAGCTCTTGCCCGTGTTGTTTGCAAGGATATGGTTGAGTCTTTCCTTGTTTTTCAGATAATAATCAAGGTGGAGCTTCATATCCGTGATCTGTCCCTGCGTGCCCGCGGACGGCTGATGTATCATGATCGTGCTGTTGGGCAGAGCGTATCTCTTGCCCTTGGCGCCGGAGGAAAGCAGAAACGCTCCCATGCTCGCCGCCATACCGACGCAGATCGTGCTTACGTCGCACTTGATATAGTTCATCGTGTCGTATATCGCAAGACCGTCCGAAACGGAACCGCCCGGAGAATTGATATAGAAATATATATCCTTATCCGGATCCTGCGCTTCAAGGAAAAGCAGCTGCGCTATAACGACGGACGCGGTGGCGTTGTTGACCTCCTCGCCTAAATAGACGATCCTGTCTATCATCAGGCGGGAGAATATGTCGTACGAGCGCTCTCCTCTGCTCGTCTGCTCTACAACGTACGGTATAAGCGTGTTCTTATCGAATTTTTCCATTAAAATACCTCTTATTCGGCTGTGTATTTCGTTGCGGCTTCCACAAGCTCCATTGCTTTCTTGACCTTCAGATCAGCCTTGATGTCGTCCGCAAGGATCCTTGCCTTGACCTCTTCCGCTTCCATATTATATGACTTTGCTATGTCCGCGTATTCCGCTTCGACCTCATCGTCCGTGACCTCGACCTTCTCCTGCTCCGCTATCTTTTCAAGCGCAAGACGGAGTTTTACCTGTCTTTCGGCGGACGGTCTGAACTGCTCTTTCATCTTGTCGAGCGTCATACCGGTGTATTTTACGTACATATCGAGGCTCAGACCCTGCGAGCGGAGTCTGCTGTCGTAGTTCTGAAGCTCCGAGTTTACCTCGTTTTCAAACATTACCTCGGGTATATCCGCCTCAAGCGCTTCCGTCAGTTTGTCTATTATGGCGTCCTTCGCTTCGTTGTCGGCTCTGTCCGCTTCTCTCTTTTCAAGTTTTGCACGCATATCGGCTTTATATTCATCAACGGTGTTGAATTCCGAAACGTCGGCGACAAATTCGTCGTCAAGCTCGGGAACGTCCTTCTCGTTTATGGCGTGTATCTTGCATTTGAAAACGGCAGCCTTGCCCGCAAGCTCTTTTGCGTTGTAATCCTCGGGGAACGTTACGTTAACGTCAAACTCCTCGTCTATGGAGTGACCGGCGACCTGATCCTCAAAGCCGGGGATGAAATGACCGGAACCGAGCTCGAGCGGCTGGTTTTCAGCCGTGCCGCCTTCAAACAGCTCTCCGTCCACGGAGCCGGAATAATCGAGCGTTACCGTGTCGCCGATCTTTGCGGGTCTGTCAGTTATCTCAACGGAGCGGGCATTGCGCTCGCGGACGGTCTTTATCTCGTTGTCTACCGCCTCGTCCGTAACTTCGTTTACGACCTTTTTAACGGATAATTCCTTGTAGCCCTCTATTTTGACCTCGGGCTTGATATAGAATTTCGCGGATAAGGTAAGTCCCTCGTCGTTGAGCTCGACCATATCGAACTCGGGCTGAGAAACGGGATCGAGACCCGATTCCTTGAGCGCGTCGGGATAAAGGACGGGTATCATATCATTGACAGCATCCTCGTAGAATATACCGGATCCGTACATTTTTTCAATGAAACGCTGGGGAGCCTTGCCCGGACGGAAGCCCGGAACGGTAAGCTTGGGCGCCTTGCGGCGATAAACGGCGGTGACCGCCTCGTCAAACGTTTTTCTGTCGCAGCCGAATTCTATTACTCTTACGTTCTTCTCCGGCTCTTTAACTGATTTTAAGCTCATTTTTTTATTTCCTTTCAATTTATGGCTTTTTATATGTATCGTATCTATTTTACACAAAGAGTTGACTTTGTCAATATCTTAATTATAAATATTTATAAAATATTCAAACAAGAAGCGGTTCAAATAAGAGATAATCGGATGCGCCGTAATAAAAATCAATGCCTCTGTAACTGATTTTCGGCGGATATTCATACTGTCCGTGTATGTGTCCGAAATAACAGCGGCGCACGCCATACGACAGCATCACGTCTATGAATTCCTCGCATCTGTACGCGCCGAGCACCGGCGGGAAGTGCATGAACACCACCGGCTCGCCTCCGAGCTTTGCTCCCGCTTCAAGCGAAAACTTAAGCCGTCCGGCCTCGCGTAATATGATCTTCGCGCTGTCCGCGTTCGTCTCCGGGATCTCGCGCTCGTCCGTGTACCAGCCGCGGCAGCCGCATACCGATATACCGCCGCAAAGATAGGCGTTATTGCGGAGAAATTCATACCGGAAGCCGTTTTTTTCGCAGAATTGCTTCATCTTTTTCAAGCTCTGCCAGTAAAAATCGTGGTTTCCCTCAAGCATTATCTTGCGCCCGGGTAAGGAGTTGACAAGCGCAAAATCGGGATAAGCGCCGTCCGGATCCATAGCCCACGAAAAATCTCCGCCGATAACGACTGTATCGTCATCCGTGACCGTATCAGTCCAGCCCTTTATTATTTTATTAGTATAATCACGCCACCTGCCGCCGAAAACGTCCATTTTTTTGTCTGGATCGCCTTCGGACAGATGAAGGTCGGCGATATAGTATAATGACATATTTCACCTTTAAAAGCAAACCGAGAAACCTTTGAATATCAAATAATCGGGCAATAATGAAAAAAACAAGGAGGTCAGATATGGCTTTATTCAACGATGAAAAAACACCGAGAGGAAGCAAACACTTAAAGGGTATATCCTGCGACGTCAAGAACTGCGTTTACCATGACGGAGACGCGTACTGCACCGCGGACAGGATAGCCGTCGGACCGACGTACGCAAGCTCAACGTCCGACACCGTTTGCGCCACGTTCAAGGCGAAACAGGGGCTTATGAATTAAGCCAACGTTCGGTGTAAGCCGAACTCATAACTTTTTGCCGCAAGGCAAAAATCTGAACTGTAAACTTGCCCGTCAGGGCAATCATAACTGAAAAGTTATTAGCTGTCTGCGACAGCGTTACGATCGCCTTACGGCGAGTTCTCGGGGCTTTTGCCGCTGCGCCCCATCGGTCAAAATCGATGGTGGGGACAGGGGGTTTGGGGGTCAGGCGAGGCTTGCCGAGC
>CACZOH010000080.1 GCA_902782785.1 uncultured Ruminococcus sp.
GATACCCGCCGACAGTCTGATAAAGCTTTTCAAAGAGATCGGACATCCGACGACGCCGGAAGAAATAGGCGAAAGCAAAGCTTCCGCAGCCCTCGCGTTCTCTCATACGTCCGACATAAGGGACAAGTACATTCTTTCAAGGCTGTTGTTCGATATCGGAGAGGAAATATAAAAGGGGCTTTGAAAAGCCCCTTTCGGATCGCAGCTGCGATTTGTTTTTGATACGCGCACGCGTATCATTTTTTCTTTTCCGCGTTTTTTTCAACAAGCTTTTTTATCGGCTTTGTCGGCACGGCTATTACGACGATTATGCCGAGGACTATCGCAAACGCGAGCTTCAGCGTGAGAAAACCGTATTCCGCGGCGGACGTCATATCGTTCGTTACGAAATAATACGCCGTGTAATATATCGCCGATCCGGGCGCGAGCGGTATCATACCGGGTACGAGCAGTACGTTCACGGGGCATTTTCTTACGATGGAGAAAACGCGCGAGAGCAGAACTATCGTCACCGTTGCGAAAAACGTGGCGAGCACCTCTCCGACGGGCGATCTGAGCAGTATATAAACGAGCCAGCTTATGATGCCGAGCAGGCCGCAGAACGCTATGTGCCTTTTAGGTATGTTGAAGAGTATGCAGAAGCCCGCCGTTGCGACGAAGGAGAAGAGAAGATTGAGTAAAATATCCGTAAGACCCATTTTCCGCCTCCTTATATAACGCCGATCCGCGTGAACAAAAGAAGCGTCACGCCGACTCCGACGGCTATGCCCGCCGCTATGACTATCGCGTCTATCATCCTTATGGCGCCCGATATATAGTCGCCCGCGGCTATGTCGCGTACCGCGTTGACAAAGGAAACTCCCGGGATAAGCGGCATAATAGCGCCGATTATCACCTTATCCATATTGACGTCCGGTATAAGCTTTACAAGTCCCACGGTCAGCAAAGCGAGGATGAATCCGCATATCGCGTTTGTGAGCAGCTTTGACAGCTTTGTTTTGTTCAGAAGGATGAATAAATAATAGTAGCTGAAGCCGACGGCGGCGGCAAGCAGCGCGTCCGTCGCCGTTCCGCCGAACAGAAAGCTGAACGCGCCGGAGGCCACGGAGGCGGCGAGAAGAGATATTATACCGTTGTAGTTCCCCTTTGCCTTTTCTATCTCGTCGAGCCGCGCTTCGGCTCCTTCAAGCGTGCACTTTCCCTCTTCAATATCGCGGGAGAGCGTGTTTATCATATCCACCTTGCCGAGGTCCGACGAGTTCCGCGGCACCTCGCATATACGCGTGTAGCTGTTGCTGTCCTCCTCCTCGCCGTCCGACGCGGAGAGAAATATGCCGTTCGTTATAGTAAAAATGTCGTATTTCGGCACGCCGAAGGAGCGCATCATATGCCCTATCGTGTTTTCCACGCGCATTATCTCGGCGCCGGAGCGCAGAAGCATGGAGCCCGCGCGCGCCGTAACGTCGACTATCCTTTTAAGTTCCGTCTTTTCCATAACAAAGCCTTCTTATAATAGTTTTTTCTTTACTTCGACAGCCACGCCGAGTATCGCCGCGGAGCCGTTCTCAAAATCCGACGCCGAAAGGATGAACGGCTGATACGACGGGTTCTCCGGCAGGAGCAGAACGGTGTTGTCCCTTGTCCTGTACCGTTTGAGCGTCGCATAATCGCCGTCCACAAGGCAGGCGATTATCTGTCCGTCCTCGGCGTAGTTCTGTCTGTGTATCAGAACAAGCGAGCCGTCCGTTATTCCCGCGCCGATCATGCTGTCTCCGTTTACGCGCAGATAAAAGTATTCCTCCGCGTCGTCAACGTCGGCGTATTCGTAGCCCTCACGGTATTCCTCTGCCGTGATCGGATTGCCCGCTTTGATCGTACCGATTACCGCCACGCGCTTCAGACCGTGGACCGAATAAATATTCGGCGAAACGCCCTCAAGCAGTCTGTCGACAGATATACCGAAATATTCCGCTATCTGAGGCAGCCGCTTCGAATACGATTTGCTTTTTCCGCTTTTCCAGTCGCCGACGGCGGACGGGCAGAGACCGAGCGCCTCGGTGAAGCGGCGCTGAGCGCCCTTTTTTGTCCCGATCAGCGTTAGTATATTTGACAGCGTTTTATCCATAAAAATGCCTCCGCAGCGGTATTTTTGTAAAAATGTTCGCAAATTGCGAATTTAGGTCTTGACAAAATCGGAATTTTGTGGTATAATATAGCCATGCAAAGGAAATCTGCGAACAACACTATATTATCACATACTTTTCGTGTTGTCAAGGAGTATTTGAAAAAAAAGTGCGTATTTTCTTTGTAAAATTTGAAATAAGGAGGAATGCTCACTACACCAAATGGCAGAAAGAAACAACGGCAGGTCCCGGTTTTTTCGGGACGATGAAAATTTTAAGGCGAACAAATGTTCGTTATGCGGAAGCTGCGACGCAGAGGATTACGTTTACGCGGACGGTTACACGATATGCGAACAATGTATCGAGCAGCTCGATCTGTCCGACATCTTAGACCTTTTCGGATACGAAAGCACCTCGGAGCTTATTGAGGCTCTGTGCGGGGAAGATGAAGAGATTTAAGTACCTTGTGAAGGCGGAGGAATACGCCGAGCAGTGCAGAAAGAACAATATGCTTGCAAACAAAGCGGGATTTTTAAGGCGTGAAAAGCTTGCGCCGCACGTCTTTGAGGAATACTGCAGGGACAACCGCGACGAGGCGGAGCTGATAGACGCGGTATTCGAGGACGAAGCGCTGAACGCCGGAGCAAAAAATCTGTCCGCCACGGTACTGAACCTTTATCTGAAAAATCTTTTTGAAAAGACGGAGCCGGATGATAAGGGGATCAGCGTCATAACGTACAACGACGCTGAGGACGCGCTTTGAAGGTCGTGAGATTAACGGGCACGCCGTCTGAAAAACAGAAGCAGCTCTTTGTTTCAAAAGCGAAATACACCGCTTACGGAGGTGCGAGAGGCGGCGGTAAAAGCTGGGCTTTAAGAAGAAAAATCATACTTATGTGCATACATTACCCCAATCTGAAATGTCTGCTCGTAAGACGCAGCTACGGGGAGCTGCGATATAACCATATTTTGCCCATGCTTTCCGAGCTCAAAGACGCGGTCTCATATTCCGAGATAAATAAGATCGTCACGTTTTCGAACGGCTCGACGGTCAAGCTCGGATATCTGTCCGACGACGGCGACACCTTGCAGTATCAGGGACTTGAATACGACGTCATAGCCGTTGACGAGGCCACGCAGCTGACGGAATATCAGTTCAACATACTGAAAGCGTGTCTGCGCGGAAATAACGAAAATCCCAAAAGGATGTACCTGACCTGCAACCCGGGCGGCGTGGGTCACGGCTGGGTAAAAAGACTGTTCATAGACAGATGCTACCGTGAGGGAGAGCGCGCGGAAGACTACCGCTTCATACAGGCGACGGTCTTTGACAACACCGCGCTGCTTGAAAAGGATCCCGATTACGTATCGCAGCTTCAAAGCCTGCCCAAGGCGCTCTGCGACGCCTGGCTTTACGGAAGCTGGGACATTTTTTCGGGACAGTTCTTTACGGAGCTGTCGGACGGCGGTCATATCGTCAATACGTTTGAGATGCCCGGAATATGCCGCATTACGGGCGGTCTCGACTACGGCTTCGACGCCGCGGCGCTCGTTCTGCTGTGCGCGGACGGTTACGGCAGGCTCACCGTGTTCCGCGAATTCATACAGCCGGATCTGACGCTCTCCGCCGCAGCGCAGAAGGTGGCGGGAGTATGTTCGGATCTGAACGTCGATTATATCGCGGCGTCTCCGGATCTCTGGAACAGACGTCAGGACAGCGGCATATCGGGCTATGAGACGATGATGAGAGTCGAGGGGATGCCGCCGCTCATACGCGCCGACGACAGACGTGTCGCCGGCTGGCGGGCGGTCAGGGAATATCTGTCTGACAATATGTATATTTCCGCGGAATGTACGGAGCTTATCAGGTGCATGACCTCCCTCACCTATGATAAGAACAGAGCGGAGGACTGCTCCGACACACCGCACGAGATAACGCATCTGCCCGAGGCTCTGCGCTACGCGGTGATGTCGAGGATATCGCCGCCCGAGAGCCGTGATTACTCTGCGGCAAGGAAACGCGGTATGTGCGGCGTACCCGTTTCAAAATATTGAAAGGAAAGAAAAGATGGACAACACAACAAAAGCGTGGGAACGCTTTGAGGCGGGACGCGACTATAAAAGGCGCATAGGTCTTTATCAGACGGTGCGCGAAAACGAGCGCTTTTACAGGGGCGACCAGTGGCACGGCGTAGATCCCTGCGGTCTGCCTACGCCGGTCTTCAACGTGATAAAGCGTATCGTGGATTATATGGTGTCTTCGGTCTCGTCTCAGCCCGTTTCCATAGTTTACAGCGACGACAGCATGCCGGTGACGGAGATGTGCGAGAACAAAAAGCAGCTCAAAAACGGTCTGAAACTCCTGAACGGCAACGCCGCATACAGATACGACAAATGTAAGATCGACGTTCTCATAAGACAGGCTCTGCTTGACGCGGCTGTCTCGGGCGACGGTGTTTTCTACTGCTACTGGGAGCCCGAGACGAAGACCGGGCAGGCGCATACGGGCGATATAAAGACCGTTTTGTGCGACAACACCGACCTGTTCGTATCGAACGTGAACAGCAGGGATATCCAGGAGCAGGATTACGTGATGCTCGCCGGCAGAGATACGGTCGAACATTTGTTCTCGGAAGCCCTGAAAAACGGGGTGAAAAGAGAAGACGCGGAGAAGATCCGCCCGGACGAATGCGAGGAAAAACTCGGCGACGTTTACAAAACCGAGGCGACGGACAGCGAGCACGCGACGTACCTTATAACGTTTACGCGCGGCGAAGACGGATACGTCTGCTGGGAGAAGAGCACGAGAAACGTGGTCATAGCGAGAAGAAAAACAAAGATGCGCCGTTATCCCGTCGCGTACTTCGCGTGGGACCGCGTAAAGGGCAGCTTCATAGGAAACTCTCCCGTCACGTCTCTGATCGAAAATCAGAAATACATCAACAAAGCTTACGCAATGGTGATGAAGCATATGACGGATACCGCGTTTTCAAAAATAGTCTACGACAAAACGCTCATTCCCGAATGGACGAACGAGGTCGGCGAGGCAATAGGAGTCAGAGGCGGCGGAGACGTGAGGAACGCCGCGTCCGTCATAGGTACGGGGCAGCTGCAGTCGGGTTTCCTTGAGGTGATTGCGATGACGCTTTCCCATACCAAGGAAATGATGGGCGCGACTGATACCGCGCTCGGTGAGGTGAAGCCGGAGAACACCTCCGCGATACTCGCCCTGCAGGAGGCGTCGTCCGTTCCGCTTGAGACGATACGTCAGAATCTGTATTCGTGCATCGAGGATCTCGCGCTTATATGGGCGGATATGCTTTTGACGTATTATCCCGCCGACAGGCTCGTAATTTACAGGGATGAGAACGGAGAAGAAAAAGCGGAGAAGCTGACGGGACTTGAGACTGTCAAAAAAGCCATACTGTCCGCAAGAGTGGACGTCGGCGCCGGGTCTAGATATTCGCAGATCGCGTCGCTCAACACGCTTGACAGACTTCTGCAGGGCGGCTATATAACCGTGGAGCAGTACGTCAGGCGTCTGCCCGAGGGCATCATAAGCGACAGAGAGGAGTTACTTAAAAATGACGAAGGAACAGAGAGCAGAACTTGAGATAGCGGAGTTTACGCGCCTTTATCCCGATACGGAGCTTGACGGCATACCCGTGTCCGTATGGGAGAGGGTGAAGGCGGGCGAAAAGCTCGCCGACGCGTACGGAAGCTATGAGAAAGAGCGGAAAAAGCGTTACGATGACGCGAGAAAGACGAACGAGGAAAACGCCGCCTCCTCAAGCGGACGCGTGACGGGCGCTCCGAAAAAGGCGATATATACCGCCTCCGAGGTCGCCGCGATGAGCGGAAAAGAGGTGGCGGAAAACTACGACGACATACTTTACAGTATGAATTCAAAAGGTTTTTACAACTGAAATAAAAAGGAGATTTAAAAATGGCACTTAACTATTTTATCCCGACCGTCTGGTCGGAAACACTTTACAGAGAGCTTGACCGCGAATACGTGGCGGTCAAAAACTGCAGCAGAGACTTCGAGGGCGACATAAAGAACGTCGGCGATACCGTTAAGATAGTCGGCGTGTCCCCGATAACGGTCTTTGATTACACCAAAAACACGAATATGCACGCGCCCTACGAGCTTTCCGATACGGAAAAGACGCTCACCATAAACAAGGCGAAGGCGTTCAACTTTGCGATAGACGATATCGACAAGGCGCAGGCTACGCCGAAGCTTATGAAGGAAGCGATGCACCAGGCGGCGAACGCGCTGGCAAACGAGGCGGACAAATACGTTTTCTCGCTTTACTCCGCGATACCCGCGGCAAATTCGATGAACTACGCCTCGCTCACCTCGGACGGAGTCATAGATATGCTCCTCGCCGTAAGACAGAAGCTGCTCGAGCAGGACGTTCCCGGCAACGAGGAAATAATCCTTGAGGTACCGCCCGCCGTAGCGTCATTGATAATCAAATCAAAGATAGTAAACGGCACGGACAACAGCGGAGAGCTTGACAGGGGCTGTATCGGCACCTTCTTAGGCTTCAAGATCTACGTTTCAAACAACGTGGCGAATACCACGAGCAACGACGTTGTGACGCACAAGTGCTTTGCGAGAACAAAGAGAGCCATAACGTTTGCACAGCAGCTGAACGAGATCGAGGCTTACCGTCCGGAGCTCCGCTTTGCGGACGCGGTCAAGGGACTTCACCTGTACGGCGCGAAGTTAGTTTATCCGAAGGAGATCGTTCTTCTCAATATATCCGTCGGTGCGTGATCATGCTTTTATCGGATATTTACAACACCGCGGCGGCGCTGATCAGCGAGGCGCCGGACGGCGCGGATAACGCCGACCTGCAGGAAAAAGCCGTATTTCTGCTTTACCAGATAATATCGGAGCTCACGCCGCTCCACAACGCGGCGACGGGGGAGGAGGCGGATTATCCGTCCTCCTTCCAAAGCCTTGACGAAACGTTCCCGTTATGCGACGGGCTGGCGCACGTCTGCTCCTACAAGCTCGCGTATCTTTTATCAGCCGATGAAAACACGGTTTTATACACCGTTCTCCGCGGCGAGTACGAGAACGCGAAAAAGAGCTTTATCGACGCGCTGCCCGCGGTCATAACCGGCGTGAAAAACGTTTATCCGTAAAGGAGAGCTATATGGCAAGATACAGAAAAAGCACGGCGGAGATAATATATACCGATAAATTCAAAGGACTTGATATGAGCCGGGAGGAAAAGAAAAACTTTTCCTCCTCGGTATATATGAAAAACTTTACCGTGACGCCGCAGTACGATCTGAAAAAACGCCCGGGCTATATAAAGCTGACGGACGGAATAATCTGCGACAGTAAATATTATTCGGAAACAGCGGGCGGCGGATATTTCATCTTCAAGAACGGCGGAACGCTTACGGCGCTGAGGACCTCGGATATGACGGCCGTCGTGTGCGAGACGGGAAATACCGCGTCGGTCGGATATTTCACGTTCGGCGGCGCGGCGTATATTTACGGACGCGGCTTTTATTACAGGTTTGACGGGGAGTTCACGCGGATAACGCCGTATATACCGACTGTCGCCGTCGCGTGCGCTCCGTCCGGAGCGGGAACGGTCCACGAGAGCCTAAATCTTCTGTCGGACAAGGCGAGGATCTCTTTTTCGCCGGACGGAACGTCGCGTTCGTACGTACTGCCCGGAAACGCGTCGGGCGTCGTGTCCGTCGAATGCGGCGGCGTTACGCTTGAGGACGGCTATACGTACGATACCGCGTCTCATACGCTCGTATTCGATACCGCGCCCGCGGGCGGAGTGCCGGACAGTCTCGCCGTCACGTTTTCGCTGTCGGACGGGACCGTGATGAATATGAGCTATATAGGTTCAAAATTCGCGGTCTACGGCGGCGCGCGCGACAACAGAGTCTTCGCCTACGGAAACGGGAACACTCTTTATTATTCCGACGTTACGGATAAAGGTCCCGACGTCACGTATTTCCCGGCGGACAATTTCATCACCGTGGGAGACGGAGGGAGCGTAACGGCGCTTCTGCGCCATTTTGACAGGCTTATCGTTTTCAAGAAAAAGGAAACGTGGTTTTTAAGCCCGTCGAGCGTGGATTACGACGGGTATTCAAAACCGTCCTTCCCGCTCTCGCCGCTCAATCCGGCGGTAGGCTGCGCAGGCGGCGCCGCGGTTTACGCGGACAATACGCCGTTCACTTTGTCATACGACGGTATCTACGTTTTCGGACAGAGTACCGTAAGAGACGAAAGAAACGCAAAGCGCATATCCGACAGAGCGGCGCCGTATCTCACCCCCGCCTTTTTGTATCACGCCGCCGCGTATGATTTTGAGGCGAAAAAGGAGATATGGATGTGCTCGGGCGAGGACGTTCTGATATATAACTACGGAAACGACACGTTTTACGCGTACGACGACATCCCCGCGGAGCTGTTTTTCAGCCTTGACGGTGAGGCGGCGTTTTACGGCGGCGGAGCGATATACGTTTTCAAAGAGGGGATCGACGAAGACGACGGAAGACCGGTTTCCGCCGTGTATGAAAGCGGTTTTGTGATTCTTGACAAAACGGTGAAGAAAAGGCGTCTGCGCCGTATCTGCCTGTCGTACGTGCCCGCGCGTCAGAGCGCTCTTGCGGTTTACGCGGAGGCGAACAGAGGCGGAGGCTGCGGCGCTGACTTTGAAGGAGGCGCGCCGTCCGGATTTGATTTTGTTTCGCTTGATTTCGCGGATTTCACGTTTATCTGCTCCGGTACGTCCGCGCACGTCGAACGCCGTGTGCGTCTCTCGTCGTTTGAAGCCCTGCGTATAAGGATAACCGGAAACGGCGGACGCACGTCCGTGTCGTCCGTGTCCCTTTACGTCGACGGGGCATAAAATATAAAGGAAGTGGGATATGACAAATGAAGAAATACCGGTAGCTCTCGGCAGACATGAGCAGATGATACTCTCGCTTCAGAAGCAGATAGACGAGCTGAAAGCCGTTCAGCGCGAGATAAAGGTGATGAACGAGTCGCTTATAGAGATAACGAACGAGATAAAGCACACGAACGCGTCGCTCCTCTCGTGCGAATGTAAAATAAGCGAGCTCCAGTCCGCGCCCGGCAGACGGTGGGAAAAGGTCGTTTTATCGATCATAACGTCGATAATAAGCGGCATAGCCGGATACGTTCTGGCAAGATTTTTTGCATAGGAGGTACAAAATACGGAATTTTTAACAGTAAAATCTCTTATTACGTTCGGCGGAGCAACTGCTGCCGCGGCGGCGATAACGGAGCTTCTGAAGCCGCTTCTGCACAAGCTCCCGTTTGAGATAAGCCCGAGGATAATATCGTACCTTGCGGCTCTTCTCGTTATGACGGTCGGCTTTGTTTTCAGCGGAAGCAGACAGGCGTCGGATTACGTTCTGTGCGCGATAAACGCGGCGTTCATATCGCTTTCGTCGAACGGAGGCTACGATATGATCCGCGCCGCTGTCGAAGCGGCGGGAGAAGAGGAGGACAACAGGTGAGGATAACTCTCGATCCCGGTCACGGGCAGTTCGGAAACCCCGGCGCGATAGCCGGATACTACGAGGGAACGCGCGTTTTCATGCTTGCGCACGCGCTGAAAGCGGAGCTTGAAAAGTATGAAAACACGGAGGTGTTCATAACGCGGAAGGATATAACGGATAACCCGTCGCTTGCCTCCCGGGGCGGTGCGGCGGTGAAAAACGGCTCGGAGCTTTTTATTTCGCTCCATTCGAACGCCGCGTCCAATCCCGCCGCTCACGGCGTTTCGGTGTTCAGAAGCGTCAAGCGTCCGGAAAGCGAAAGTCTGGGACGTCTGCTCGGCGACGCCGTTGTGAACGCTATGAAAAGACAGACGGAGATAACGTATCTGCGCGGCGTAATGACGAGGACGGAGAGCTTTGACGGAACGGTGCAGGATTATTACGGCGTCCTGCGCTCGTCCGTGAAATCGGACGCCGTTAAATATTCGTTTATAATAGAACACGGCTTCCATACCAATCTTACGGAGTGCGATTATATGTTTTCCGATAAGAATCTGCTTGAAATGGCGGAGACGGAGGCGAAGGTCATAGCCGCTTACTTCAACCTCAGGAAGAAGGATGAAAAACCGGCGGATTATATCGAATATACGGTAAAGCCGGGCGATACTCTTACGTCCATCGCCCGCGAATACGGGACGACGTGGATGGCGCTCGCCGAATACAACGAGCTGCCCGATCCGGATCTCATAATCGACGGTCAGATAATAAAAATACCGGTATACGACGAGATAGGCGTCGGCGATACCGTTAAGATAAAGGACGGTGTCGGTACGTATTATCCCGGCGGGAACCCGTTTTCCGGATGGGTGCACGATTACTACTACGCGGTATCGAGAACGTGCGATTCAAACGGAGAGCCGGTCAGAAGAAACGGCGACAGATGCGTGCTTCTGGGAAACAAGATCAACAAAAAAAGCGGAGCGCACGGCTCGTCCATCAATTCCTGGGCGAGCGTGAACTACCTGGAGAAAATCAAATAAAGGAAAGGATAAAAATGGCGATAAGAAAATTTACGGAAAACGTAAGCGTGATCTCGGCTCTGCCCGACAGTCCGTCTCCGCCCGAATACAACGCGGCGATACTCAAGGCGAAATTCGACGAGGCGGGCATAAAGCTGAAATCATACATAAACGATACGCTCATACCCGATATCGAAAGCACGGCGACGGAGGGGATCTGCGCCGTTAAAAAGGAGCTTGCCGTATATAACACGCCGGGCGGGCACACGTTCGATACAGCGGAGCATCCGTCGGCGGGCGGCGTATATGATATAGTCCTCGTCGGAGGAGGAGGCGGCGGAAGCAAAAACAGCTCGGGAACCGCTTCCTCCGGCACGGGCGGCGGTTCGGGCGCCGTCAGAAAGGTCGTCGGCGTCCCGCTTGACGGGGAGTATCTCATCACCGTCGGCGCCGGCGGTACGGGAGGCGTCGGACAGGGAACGAACGGCGGTTCTACTTATATGAGGTCGGGAGACTACTCGTTTTTCAAAAACGCGGAGGGCGGAGGCGCGTCCTCTCAGAACAGTAAAATAGGGATCGGCGGCGGCATAGGCGCCGGCGATTCGGAGTACGGCGACGGTACCGTCGGATACGGCAGAGGCGGCGACAACGAATACGGCAGAGGAGCGCGCGGAGCTGCGCTTTCCGACGACGTCATACCCGCGCAGGGCATTGGCGCGGGCGGCTGGTCGGATTTCGCCGCGACGCCCGGCGCCGTGATTATCTACGGATACGTGAGGATATGAAAATGACGGATAAAAGCTACGAAAGCTATGAAATGCTTGCAAAACTGCTCAATTCCGAGCGCACTGAGAATATAGACAGGGCGTACGACGCCCTGTCCGCGGCGCTTGAGCAGTCATACGCTGAAAAGAAAAAGGAAAATGAAAAGACGTATGCGGAAAAGCGCGACGCTCTTTCAAGAAACCGCGCGAAAGCCAAAAAGTATCTCGACTACTTCATGACGGAAAAGGGATATTCGGGCTCCGGTATAGAAGCGGACGCAAAGCTGAAATCGGACCTTTCCTATAATTCCGATCTGAATTCGCTCAACGCCTCGGAAGCCGCCGCTCTGTCCGCGCTTGACGGCAGATATCTTTCGGACAAGCTGAAAAACGAAAGCGAAAAAAACGAAAAGAAAGCAATAGCGGACAAGGATCTTGCCGATGATCTGTATAAGATAAAGACGGAAAGCGACGCAAACGCTCTCAAAGCGCGGCAGATCGAGATACAGAAGGAGCTCAATGAAAAAGAGCTTGAGTTGAAAAACGCGAAGCAGGCGGCTGAAAAAGCTCTGAAAGAAAAGGAATACGAGCTGAAAAAGCTTCAGACGGAGGCGTCCGGGGCAAAATCCTCCTCCGACGCAAAAGCGGAGAAGGACGCGCTGAACGAAAAGATCAGCGCTTACAGACAGCTGCTTTACGGCAACATAAAGGAGGATTTTGAAAACGCGCCGGATCTGTCCGGGATGCAGCGCATATACGACTCCGTTGCCGGAGTGAACGCGGAGGCGTCCGCGGAGCTTTTCGGCGAGAAGCTTTATAACGATCTGATAAAATCGTTTTCCAAAGCGATATCGGAGGCTAAGGCAAAGCAGGCGGACGAGCAGACCGTACAGAAGCTGTACGACAGATTTGTGAACGCGGGAAACGAGTATCACAATCAGACGTATATGAAGCTCAAGCGGGAGCTTGCGTACGGCAATTTCCCGGGCTTCAATTCCGACCAGCTTGAAAGAGCGTACAAAATGTATCTCAAGAACACGAATAATTAACGGAGCATTGCGCCGGATAACGATCTGATGCGATGAAAAGGCGCTTATTTGTAAAAAAAATACGAAAAAACGTAAATTTTACAAAAAAGTGAAACTTTTCGGGTCAAAAAAGCGTCTATATAAATGAAGCGCAGTTCTTCAACCCCCGCCACCCCCATCGGCGGAGGATAAGGGCCGGTCAGCCGCGGCATTTTTGCGGCTGACCGGTTTTCCTTTTTTGTATCGGCGCCGCGTTTATTGACAAAACGGGAAATTTGTGATAAAATCGGTTTTGCTGAAACTTTTTTTCGTGTTTTTCAGTCTTATATGTCAAAGGAGGTGCGGAAATGGATAAGGAAGAATTTGCCCGGCGCGTTCAGGACAGGCGAAAGGACCTGTATCTGGCGGCTCTTTCCGTGGTGCGCAACACGGAGGACGCAAAGGACGCCGTGTCGGAGGCGGTCGCTTCCGCATGGGAAAATCTGAACAAGCTTAAGGACGAAGGTAAATTCGACGCGTGGCTCCTCAAGATACTTTATAACGTATCCAAGGATATGTATAAGAAAAACCGCGCCTTTGCCGATCTGACAGAGGTCGAAACGGCGTTTTCTGACCATGCGGACCCCGGAAACGTGGAATTCTTTGACATAATAAGCCGCTCGGGCTTTGACAAGACCACAATGCGCATACTCACTCTGCGTTTTGTTTACGAATATTCGCTTGAGGAGACCGCCGAGACAATGGGAACGCCGCTGTCAACGGTAAAAACAAAGTATTACAGAGCGCTGAAACGGTTATCGGAAACGGAGGGACTGAAACAGTGAAAAACACGGATTACAGGAATACGGAAGAGCTGCTTGCAAAGCGGTTTTCCGGCGTAAAAAAAGACTTGAAGGACCCGGGATATATAGCTATTGAATACAGAGAAAAGGAAACGGTGCGCGGCTTCTTCGGCCGTCCCGCCATGCAGCTCGCGGGCGCTCTGCTCACCGCCGTGCTTGTCGCGGGGCTGACGTTTTTCGGCATAAAATACCTTGAAAGACTCGGCGCATCGACGGCGGGGCAGAATACGGATGAAACAAGAACCGCAGACACAATAGATGAAAGGTCGTTTTACACGCTGGATTTGTCAACCGTTATCGGCTCAAACGGCGAGGAGCTTCCATACGCTGTCAAGCGTCTGATAAGCGAACACGACCTGAACGTGCGGGTCGGCAAATACGATGAAGAAGACAGCAACGGCGGGACGTACGCCGACTTTGCAAAGAAGACGCACGAATACCCGGAGGATGAGGGCGAGGTGCTTTTCCGCATACGCGTAAAGCGCGAGCATGACGGCTATGAAAACAACGCCGTGTGGATTAAGAGCGCGGCGGGAGAAGACGATTTGGTTTTATACGTTGACGACACGCCCTCCGGTCAGATAGTGATGTGCTATGAATTCAAATCCGGACTCAGCCTTCCGGTAAACACGACGGGCTTGAAGACCGTGACCGACGGGCTTAACGCCTGCTACGTTTACCTTGAATACGACAGACCGACGAAGACGGTAGTTTTAAATCTTCTCGGTGTGAGCATGGACTGCGGGCTGCCTATGTCGAACGCTTACGACGTTCATTTACGCTATTGCCTTGACTTGTCGGCGGGCGAAATCAAGCTCGGAGACGAGTTTACGGCAGAAAGCGCAAAGCTGCCGGACGGCGCGTCTTATCATATAAAGACAATATCGGAAAACAAGGAAATGCTCCTTATTACCTCTTACGGCGGTGACGCGGAAGGCGTGCCGGATATTAAGACGGTTGACGGAGAAATCCCGTCGCTTTACTACGACAACGAGCTTACAATGGAAATAGAATACAGTAAAGATTCGGCGGAGCATTCCCCGGTAAGCGCGTTCGTCTATGACGGGGGCAGAAATTTCGTCACGAAAATCGACCTTGACGACGTACCGTTTACGGACGTGATGAATTATGAGAACATCAGGTATCAGCTTCTTTACTTAAACGACAGCAGACTCGACACGTTTTTGAAGAGAAGAAAAGAGAACACGTATTATATAGTTTTAAGAATAAAGCAGGGCTCGTTTACGCACGACTTTGTATTCAATATATATCAATGGTCGTTTGAAACGTACGATATTGACGCGTCGCTTATCCCGGACGACCCGGATCTTTCCGCGCCCGTGTATTTCACGGCTTCGTCGGACTGCGGAAGCGCTTCCGCTCCCGCTCAGCTTGTCGAAGTGAGGTCCGGCGCGGGCGAAGTGTTCTTCTCGGACGGAGAGCTTCCGAACTACGTTCCGGTGCTTAAAGTCAAAGACGAAACGTCCGTAGAATTCAGGTACGATGAAAACGTGAAGCTAATAAGCGCTTATCTTACAAGCGAATTCCGGTACGGCAGCGTCATGGCGGCGAACAGTATGGAAGAGCTTGAATCAATGACAGCGCTCGTAAAGGATACGGACGGCTGGGATACTCCTATTGTCTGCGCCGTGTTCAGTCAGACGTCACAGCTTGACGGAACGGTCTATACGTATTCGGTAAGGCTGCAGCTAAATTTCACCGACACAGACGTTGATTCGACGGAGCCGCCGGAAAAGGACGGCGATTATCCTATATATCTGTCCGTAACGTACGGCAAACGCATATATCCGAAGGCGTATTTGCTCTGGGTATCGCAGACCGTTATCGAGACCGGGCTGACGGGGGACGGCGACGGACCGGGAGCATACGGCGCCGAAAACGTGCCCGTTATAGAATATTACGGCAAAAGCTACGGGCGGGAAATGACGTTTGAGTATGACGACGGTATAGGTCACCCGTCAAGCATCAGAATCACAGTCGGCGGTGAAGAGAAGCAGTTCCGGACGGATGAAGAGTTTATAGATTATCTTGATACTTTACCGGACGGGACCTACAGAGTCGTCATATCCGCGACGTTCAGAGTAAGCGACGACAAATATGAAATATCCGGCTGTTATGAATATCCGTTTGACATAAAGCTGTATCACGGCTGGGAAACGGAATACGAAACGGAAACCGGGACCGGAACAGATCCCGCCGAAACGACGGGGGCTGAAACGGAACCCGCCGAAACTACGGCGCCCGAAACGACGGTACCGGAAACGACGGTTCCGGAAACGACGGTGGAATTTGAAACCGAAACCGGACCGCATGAAACTACCGCGCCCGAAACCGGTTACGAAACGGAAGAGGGACCCGTATGGGATCCCGACCAGTACGGCGAGCTTATATACGTTATGGAAAACGGCGAGACGGTAAGCAATTTGTCGTTTGCAAACGTAAGATTTCTGCAGACGGATCAGACGATGCAGGGCAGGCGCGACACGCTGATATACTATGCAGACGACCTGACCGTGACCGCCGCCGAGGGTGTTTCCGTACGGAAGATAAAGACGTGTCTGATTTCAGCGACGGCAAGATATAAGACCGTATATTACAACACGCTTGACGAGCTGAACGGGGCGATACGTAACGGAGCACAGCTTGACACGGAGGGAATACATATAGAAATAGAGGCGGAATCCGATATGTTTTACGCGTCCTACGTATTCGACGTGCAGTACGGCACAAGGGGCAAGCCTCCGGTATACCTGTCCGTATCGAACGGTAGGGATCGCGTTTATCCGCAGTCGTATCTCGTAAATACGGAGGAAACGGATGAAAACGGCGGGATCACGGGCGACGGGGACGTTGTGATGATGATCTATAAAAACCGCCTTTCGCTGCATTATTCCAATTATAACGTATACAGGACAGAATGTATATTATACGATGGACCCGAGGGGGAGATCATAACGTCAAGCCCGACCGAGAATGGTATAAACAACTATCTTGACAACGCGGCTCCCGGGACTTACAGACTTGTCATAAGGTTTGTTATAAGAGGAAAACAGGGCGCGGCAGAGTACGAATACGCGCTTGACGTGATAATCAACGAGTAAAACGGGACCGAAGCCTTTATTTAAAGAATGAAAAAAGCAGATTGAGTTTTTTTCAATCTGCTTTTGCTTTTATATTGTCAGCCGCCGCAAAAGCGCGGCAAAAACATCCTTACCGGGACTTACGGCTCGTTTATCGGTATTTTCACGGTACGGTTTTACTGCTTATTCGTCGGCTCCCATTTGCAGCGGACGGGGGAGACGATATCTCCGTCCTTCTTCATAAGTGCGAGCGCGTGGCTTACAAGATTCTTGTCAACGCCCGTCAGCTCAGCTATCGCGCCTACGTTCAGAGGCCTTCCGGCGGCTTTCATAGTCTGAAGTATCATTTCACGAAGTTCCATTTTTATCCATCCTGTTTCAGGGAATTTATATATCTGACTGCTTCCGTCGCTGCCGCGGCGCCGTCCGACGCAGCAGTTACAAGCTGCCTTACTTCCTTTGTTCTGTTGTCTCCGGCGACGAATATACCCGCGGTCCTTGTACGGCAGTCCTCGGCGGCCACGGCGTAGCCCGAGCCGTCAAGCTCTATTACGGACGCAAAATTCTGATTTTCCGGTATCCTGCCCACGGCGACGAACAGACCGTTCACCTCTAATTCGGTCACGTTTCCGTCTTTGTCCGTCACCTCTATGCTTTTCAGTTTTTTGTCCGCTGTAAGCTTTGTGACGCGGCTGTTCAGTACGAATTTTACGTTTTTGCGCTCTTTCAGCGTATTTACCGTCGCATCGTCGCCTCTGAAACCGTCTCTTCTGTGTATGAGATAGACCGTTTCGGAGAGGTCTGAAAGATACAGCGCGTCCTCAAGCGCGGTATTCCCGCCGCCGACCACGGCGACCGTCTTTCCTCTGAAAAACGCCCCGTCGCACGTCGCGCAGTACGATATGCCGCGGCCGACGAGCTCATCCTCACCCTCGACGCCGAGCTTTCTGTTCTCGGAGCCCGTGGCGACTATGACGGCTTTCGCCTTGTATTCATTGTTTTCCGTCTTTACCTTTTTTATCGCGCCGTCCTCTATCCCGACGGCTTTTTCATACGTTATCTCCGCTCCGAGTTCCTCCGCCTGTCCGTAAACCGCAGATGCGAAATCGTAGCCCGATATATGCGGGGACGCGGGGTAATTGTCTATATGCGGCGTGTTTATTATCTGACCGCCGAAGCTTTTCGCCTCTATAAGAAGCACCGTTTTCGACGCGCGGCGTGCGTATATGGCAGCCGTAAGTCCCGCGGGTCCCGCGCCGATTATTATAACGTCGTAAATCTTATCCATTGTTCGCTCCTTTTTCTTTGTTAATATGTTCAATAGTCTTTACGGCAAGAAAACGGAATGTCTCAAGCTCGTCTTCGTTCAGCCCCGAGTACAAAAGCGCTTTTTCGGGCAGCGTTGCGATCTTGTCTATTATATCAAGACAGGAGCCCGAGGGCTTTAGTATAAGCGTCCTGCCGTCCGCTTCGTCGCGCTCGCGCGTTATATATCCCTTGCTCTGCAGTTTTTTCAGCACCGGCGTCAGCGTGCTCGGATCGAGCATCAGCGCGTCCGACGCCTCCGTCAGACTTGATTTTCCCATCTCCCACAAATATATAAGGACTATGAACTGCGTATAAGTCAGACCGTACGGCTCAAGCAGAGAACTGAAATAGTTAGTCATTTCCTTTACGCAGAGATACATGGGAAAGAGTATATGATTCTGCAGCCGCAGAGCCTCGTTTTTATCATTCATATCAGCACCGCGTGTTTTCTTTTTTATTTTTATATCATAAGCCGGCGTTTTTTCTTTGTACGATCGCTTTATTTTATGATATTTGGTGTACCAAATAATTGTATCAAATCAAATATGAATTGTCAAGCGGTAAAATGTAAATAAGTATCCCCGGACGGAAAAAACTTGACACTTGTGCAAATACGGGATATAATGAAAAATAATACCGGCAAAATAAAAAATTTGAAACTTTTCAGGCATCTTCTGAATCTTAATATACAAACGGGCGGAAAACGAAAGAGAACGGGACGATGACAAAGGAAGAATTTGCGGCAAAAGTCTGCGAAAATGAAAAAAAGCTTTATATGGCGGCGCTTTCGGTAGTGCGCAATACCGAGGACGCGAGGGACGCCGTCGCAAGTGCGGTAACGCACGCGTGGGAAAAGCTCGATACGCTTCACAATGAAGAAAAATTCGACGGCTGGCTTCTCAAGATCACGTATAACGAGGCGAAAAAAGCGCTCCGACACGGAAAAGACAGAGTGAGTCTTGACGACGTCAAGGAGCCGTCGTATGAGGATGATCATTGTGATTTGCATTTCTTTGATATTTTATCCGCCGCAAAGCTTGACGGTACGAGCAGACGGATCATGGTCCTGCGCTTCATTTACGGATATGAGCTGCCCGAGACCGCAAAGGCTCTCGGTATGCCGTATCCGACCGTGAAGACAAAATACTACAGAGCGCTTGAGAAAATCAAAAAGCTGCCCGGATTAAAGTGAGGTGCAAGATGAAAACGTATAACGATATAGAAAAATTTATGTCCGACTGCGCGAAAAACGCGTCGGATACCGTGAAATTCAGAAGCGTAATAAACACTAATAAGGTCTTTTTATATGAAAAAGAGCCGAAGAATACGGCTGTCATGAGGGCAGTTTTAAATGTCGCCGCGATAGTTCTCGCCGCTGTGATGATAGGCGGCGCGGCATTTGCCACGTCGTATATAAAAAACTTATCGCCCGCGTCCTCCGGCACGGTAACGGACGATACCGGCGAAGTCACGGATACGAAGGAAAACGAATATACTCCTCTGCCTGCAAAACACAGTTACACGTTTGACGGAATTCATGAAATAGAATTCAGAGATTATGAATTTTATGAAACGGACGATATACTGCCCTTGTCCGAGCCTTACGAAAATCCGAGAAAGCTTCAGAACGAAGCGTCAGCGGATTTCGGCTATAACGTTTATATTTACGACAGACCCATGAACCTGACTTGGTCCTCTCAGTTAAAGAGAACGTGGCTTTGCTTAACGGATACGGACGGAAACCTTGTCTTGGAGATAAAACCGACAAACAATTGGCTGTATGCTTTCGGTTGTCTCATATACGCGGAAAAGACGCCGTCCGGCAGTCCCGTCGCCGTATTGTCCGTGAATTACGAGGATACGGGCAGTTCGGGCAGTTCCGGAAGATCCGTTTTCATGTATGATACGAAAACAAACAAGGCTGAAATAGTGAGGGACGTTTCGTCAATACCCGCGGCCGCTTTTACGGCAAACGAGCTTTTTTCGGACTCTTATAAGCTTAAGGCGAACAAGGAGGAGGGAAGGATAGAACTCATACGTTCGGCGGCCAGGTATATCTACGGCAATAATATTAACGAGCACTTAAAAAAGGTAGAAGAAATACAAGAGCAGGATCCGGATAAGTCTTACGGACAGGCGGTAAAAGAATATATGAACGAATATTATACAAAAGACGGCTGTCTGAACGACAAGGTCTACGGCGTAAAGTACTTCGTTTATGACGGCGTAAGCTACGGATTTGCCGATATAGAGGCGCAGAAGGCGCTCCCGTCCGGTACGGATAAGGTTCTTTACAGAGCGCCGGAGTTTACAAAGAACAGAAAATTCATAAAAGTCATATCAAATAACGAATCGTATTATCCCGACGCCATGGGACACAGAACGGGTCTGCGCGGCGACGGGAGCCTTGAGGAGCTGACTTACTGTATCACATGTGACGATCTGTATATAAAATACGGCGAGGATTTTGATGTATTAAACAACGTATACGGAAAAGATTATAATATAATAAAGATAAGCGTTTATAACAGAACGGAGATCAACCGGACGCTTTATTATCTTGAAAACAGAGCGTTACGGGAATTTTACACGGAAAAGGATCTGTCGGCGTATCTTAAAAATGCAGAAGGAGGCGATTACACCGTCATATTCAGAGTGTCGTGGGACGACGGCGAACTTGAGAATCCCGGCGATACGTCTTACAGCTTTTCGTACTTTATGCATATTGTAAAGTAGTTTTACGTTACTCCTTTTACGGGCGGTCTGACCGCCCGTTTTTGTCTTGACAACTAATGAAAACAGGTGTATAATAATTTTACAAAAAAAATACGGTTTTTTGAAACTATTTCCGTCTCTCAAGCACCTAATATATGAAACTGCAAAAAAGAGGAGACCGTAAATGACAAAGGATGAATTTGCAGCCGCGGCGACGTCGTCGGAAAAGGAGCTTTACATAGCCGCTTTTTCGGTACTGAAAAACGCCGAGGACGCAAGAGACGCCGTCTCGGACGCCGTACTGTACGCCTGGGAACACGTCAGTGAACTGCGTGACGAAAAGAAGTTTGATGCGTGGCTTCTTACCGTCACGTACAGCCGCGCAAAAATGATACGGAGAAAAAACCGCATCCGCCGTTATGAAAGCCTTGACGATTATCAGAACGTTTTAGGCTATGACGCGGATACGTCGGACGTGGAGTTTTTCGACATCCTTTTCCGCGCGCCGATAGACGATACGGAGCGGGAGATCCTGACGCTTCATTTCCTTTACGGTTACACTCTTTCCGAGATTTCAAAGATCACGGGGAAGAAAGAAAACAGTGTAAAGACCAGATATTCCCGGGCGTTGAAAAAAATGTCATTGATGGAAGGTCTTGATTGAAGGGTGCTGTTATGAAAAAGACATACGATATTGAAAAAACGGAAGAACGCATAAGACGCGGTTTTTCAGCTGCGAAAAAAAAGATACGGTACGGCGGCTCAATAGTAAAAGAGGCGCTGTACGGTGAAAAAGAGAAAACCGAAACGAAAAAAGAGAGAGGCGGATTTTTCTCCCGTCCCGCGGTACAGATAGCGGGCGCGTTCCTCGCAGCCGCCGTGGTCGGAGGCGTTACGTTCGGCGTGCTCAGATATATGGAGAGCAGAGCGCCGGAGACTTCTTTGCCGGAAACGGATACGTCGGACAGCGCGGATCAAGCTACGGAAAATACGGATACGCCCGATACGTCATACGGGGCGGAGCTTATATCCGATTTTAACGGAATAAAAAAGTATGATTACGAAAAGCTTTTGTCTGAATACGAAAAAAGCGCGTACGACGGCGACCCGAACGGCTTTGCGCTTCTTCTTACCGGCGGCGAAGCGTATCCCGTGAACGTGTTCAGATATTCCGAAAGGACAAAGACGAAAGATAACGAATACAAGACCGAATATCACAGACCTGACGTTTACTCACTGCCCG
The DNA here is from genome assembly GCA_902782785.1 of uncultured Ruminococcus sp. GTDB lineage: Bacteria > Bacillota > Clostridia > Oscillospirales > CAG-272 > UBA1248. Next base: position 21,662 of record CACZOH010000080.1, read on the forward strand.
CGGTCCCGTTCGGAGGAGATCTGGTCCTTCATAACAACGTTGACGGCAGGGAAATGACCGTCGTTGAAGTGAGGATGAAAAAAACCGACGGGCTGAGTACAATATTAAGATCGCTTGATGAAGTTTTCAAATCAGTGTATTCCGGAAAAGCGGGCACGTACGAGGTGACGGTCGACGCAACGTGGGACGGTACCGAGGGCAAACACACGGTTTACAGGATCGCCTTCGATCTGATAAAAGAAAGCTCTTATACGGGCAGATATAAAAAGTGGTATTCCGAAAACGAAATGGGCAGATCCTACGTTTCCGTTGAAAGCGGCGGCAAAACGTATTACGGCGACGCGGCTCGCAGGTCTTACACAAGGTTAGTATCCGACTCCGTAAAAGAGAAAAAGGGCTTCACAGACTCATGCGATCCGATAAACGTTGATTACTCCTTTGATTTTAAGATAGAAAACAACGTTTACGACAGGGAAATGACTGTCATATCCGTCACCGTGTCCGAAAGCCTTTTCGATGATACGTATAAAAAAGAGATGACGCTTGACGAACTGTACAAGTATCTCAAAAAAGCCGACGCGGGCAAATATTACGTAACGCTTCAATTGACGTGGGATAAATATCCTCTGACAGCAAAGGGCGATTCGGCGTACGTCTACAATACCGTATTGATCGTCACGAAGAGGGCGTCCGCTTTCTTCTCCGGATCCGTTTTCAAGCTCGCTGCAGCGGAGCCCGACGACGACGTCAGACTGAAAACGGAGTATGAAAATACGCGGGCGGTGCGCGTCATATCCGAGGAAGCGGACGCCGCAGGCTGGGAGATATATAAGTATAACGCCGGAAAAGCAAAAGACGGTGACGGATATACGGATTTTGAAGCGGGATTGTACGTCGTCGACGAATACGGAAGCTGCATACTTAACTTCGATCCCGAAACGATGCTTTACGCGCCGGACACTCTCATATACGTGAAGGAAACGCCGTCCGGTCATTCAATGTTCTTCTTCACAGCGCTGAAAACATATTCCGATCCCGATTTTGTCGATACGTGGACATATTCCTACGATACGGTGACGGGCGAGCTGAAGCTGTTTACCGTTCCGAGAACGGAAAACGATCATAAGAAACGTAACGGCAATCTGCTTTTTTACGATGAGGAGGGCGGAAGGATATTGCTGAAGGCTTACAACGCCGAAGCCGATCCGCAAAAGGTCTCAAGCGGAGAATTCGTATTTGATGAAGATACGTACGCCGGCACGGCAAAGCTCGTCTGGGACGGCGAAAACTACAAATTCAAGGTCCTGCCCGAGCCCGAAAAAACGCCCGATACGGAAGAGGAAACAAAGCCCGTGCCCACGGAGTTCGATCCGACGGACAGACTGATAATACATATAGCAGGCGAGTCGCATTATCCCGCGGCGGTATATAAGAGCGAATATAAAAACGGGGTGAAACAAAAAGAAAACATCTTTGGCGCATCATCCGAAACGTACGTCTGCGGTCCGGGACAGGCGCTCGAGGTCGAATACAACAACAGAGAAAGGCGTATTTATTCCGTTATGGTAAACGGCGATATGCGGTTTGACGATTTCAGTGAAGCGTTTGATTATATGGAAGAAAACAAGCGGTATTATCCCGACGTGATAACGGTTTCGGCTGAGATAACGTGGGATAAAGAGGCGCTTTCCGATCCGGAAGCGGACAGGACGACGTACACGTTTGAGTTCGGCGTTTCGTTCACGGATCCCTACGCTGAAACGCAGACGCCCGAAAGCGACCCGTCGTACAAGTATCTGAGCCTCTATCTCGCCGTCAAAATAGGCGACGAAGAGTTTTATCCCGGCGTGTCCGCGGTAAATACGTATGAGAACGGCACGGTCAGGGTGATGCGATACGATACGGAAGTGAAACGGTACGTATGGAGAGCCGGCGAAGAAAAAATATCCATTGAGAATATGACGTACGGCTTTTGGCATTTCCACGGCGTGACGGTCGACGGTACGGAAAAATTCGATACGCAGGAGGAGGCTTTCTCTCACATTTCGCAAAAAGACGGAGTCTTTCTCATCGAGGTCGAGGCGTCGTGGGACAGCAGCGCGACGCCGTATAAAGGCGAAACGACGTATACGTACGCGTTTGAGCTTGAAGTCAGGTGAAAAAAAAGTGGGGCTGTAAAAAAAGTCCCATAAAAGAAATCACAGCAAGCTGAGTAGGTTTGCTGTGATTTTTTACATAAAAGTAAACGACTGCCC
>CACZOH010000081.1 GCA_902782785.1 uncultured Ruminococcus sp.
ATAAAGCAGGGCGAAAACGGCGGCTCATACGCCGAGGGCTTCTGCCCCGGATGCGAGGCGTATCTGACACTCGGCTTTTCCGGCGATCCTGACGACGCGTACGCGCTTTCCTGCCTTGACGGAAAAACGGAAACAGGAAAAGTTAAAGAATACTACGACCGCAAATTCAAAGAGCTTTACGTACAGACGCCGGACGACGATATAAACGGCGCGTTTGAGGCGGCTTATCTCAATCTTGAATACGCGTGGCTTTATCCGTACGGTTGGATTGAATCCATACAGCATTGGCCGACGATGTGGCATATGGAGCAGACCGGCGCTGAGGAATGGGCGGACAACGCACAGCGCGCAAAGCGCACGCTGAAAACTCAGGCGGAGCATATATTTGATAACGGCGCGATACCGGATATGTGTACGAACGATACGGGAAGACGCGACTGGGGAGGAAACAACCAGTTTTTCTTCCGCGAAGTCATGCATTATCTGAAAATGACGGACGACCGTGAATTTGCAAAGTTTTTATTGCCGTATATGCGCCGAGTGCTTGCACAGACGTTTGAAGAATATGATGCAACGGGATCCGGCGTTCTCTGCTGGCATTCGCAGATCGGCAACCAGGAGGATTTTGAGTCAACGCCCGGCAAAGGCGCGGCGCCCGGAACAGAAGGCGTACGGATGCTTTATATAATGTCTGAATTTTTGGTTTATCTCGGTCTTCACGATGAGGCGGAAAAATACGAAGAGTACGCTTCGTATGCAAAAAGCCGGCTTTTCGACACGCTCTGGCGGGATGATATCGGCAGATTCATCTGGTTTTCGGATCAGCTCGGCGCGGAAAGACTTGACACGACTTACCACGGTATTTGTTATCCCGTTATATACGGTTACGTTGACAGCCTTGACGCCGCGTCTTCGCTCGATCATATGAAGCACAGGATGACGGGACCGGAGGGCGAGGTATATCAGTCAAACCATTTCGGCGATCACGGATACTATGGCGTTCCCACGTGGGGGATGCAGGCGGGCTCGGATATGCAGCCGTTCGCAACTGCGGCTTACGCCGCGGCCGGCAGAGCTGACGACGCTATAAAACCGCTCCAATTCGTGGCGCGGCGCGTTTGCGGCGAGTTTCAGCGCGGCGCGTTCCCGGAGACCGCGAACGAAAAACGCTTTGCGTATTTCTCACCGTCCGCCGGAGTGTTTGCGCAGGAGCTTATCGAATCCGTTTTCGGTCTGCACCGAGATATGATATCAAAGACTCTGACCGTCTCTCCGTGCTTTCCTCCGGAATGGGATCACGCTGCGCTCCGTCTTCCTTTCGTATCATATGAATACAAAAAGGACGGAAACAGGATAAACCTGAAAATAACGTCGGAAGACGGCTGTAAAAAAGTCCTCAGAATGAGAACTGCCGTACAGAGGGACGCACGCATTTACTGCAATAATTCAGATGTCAAACGTGAAATAAAAAACGAATGCGGCTTCTGTGAGCTTTATGCGGAACTTACGGACGGGCAAACGGCGGAAGTGACGATAGAATTGTTCCCGCTTGAGTTTTCCGTTGAATGCGACGGAACGGCAGCTTGCGGCGACACACTCAATGTAAAGCTTTCGGAGTGTGAAATAACCGGCGTCGTCGACCGCGAGGGCATTTTTGAGGATTTATCCGCATTGAAGCTGAAGCGCGGCATACTCGATGCGTATAAAAAATACGGCGCGATAGGTCTCGTCAACTTTTCAAGGCGCACGTTCGTGCTGAAGCTTAAAAGCGGCGGCGTTGAATTCCTTTACCCCGTTTCTCTCACAGTCACGCCCGCATATGAAATAAGAGCAAAATACGACGGCGCGCTTCACGTGAGCTTCCGTAATTTCTCAAAACAGCCGGTAAACGGCACGGCTCAGATATTCACCTGCGGCAAGACCGTCCGCTTCCCGCTCATGTGCAAAGCGAAGGAAACCGCGGAGATAAACGTAGCCTGTACGCTTGAAACGCTTCACGGCAAGAACCGCGCTCTGTTCATCACCGGCGGCAAGGGCGAGGAAT
>CACZOH010000082.1 GCA_902782785.1 uncultured Ruminococcus sp.
GCGACCGCCCTTTTTTCCTCTTTTCATTTCACCTGATCCGTTTGCATTTTTCGTTTTATTTCGCCCAAACGTATTGACTTTTGATTTTTTATATGTTATACTACTTTAAAATATTTATTTTTATTATCGGTGTAAGATGAAGTTGAACAATCTGGGCGGATACAGGAGCATAAACAGTTTCGTTGACGGGAAGATCGCTTCTTTTGAGAAGACGGAAAAGGATTTTGCCGCGCTGTTTGACGTTATGTTTTCGGAGCGTGAAAACGTCATGTACGAGAAAAGCGACGGTTACAGGATAACGAAGACAACGTACGGGCAGGCGCGCGAAAGCGTTATCCGCCTCTCCTCGTCTTTATCGGAGATCTTTTCCGGCACGCCGCGTAATTCCGTTGTCGGACTGTATATGGACAACAGCCTTTTGTGGATAGAGCTTTTCTGGGCGATACTCCGCGCAGGTTTCCGTCCGCTTCTGCTCAATCTTCGCCTTGACCGCGAAAGACTTGAATACGCCCTGCGCGTCAGCGGAGCCGTCGCCGTCATATCGGACGGCGCGGAATTTTCCGTAAAGACCGTCAACGCAGGCGATATAGAAGAAAAGGAGGACGGCGGGGCAAGCCCCGTTTTCGGCTCCTCCGTCCTCATAATGTCGTCCGGCACCTCGTCGCACGTCAAGGTCTGCTCCTACACCTCAAACGAGTTTTATTTTCTCATCAAAAACAGCTACGGCATAATAAAGCAGTGCAAAGCGGCGAAAAAGCATTACAACGGCGAGCTCAAGCAGCTTGCGTTTCTGCCGTACTACCATATTTTCGGGCTTGTCGCCATGTATATCTGGTTCGCGTTCTTCTCGCGCACGTTCGTTCAGCTGAACGACCTTTCGCCCGATACTATAGTAAACACCGTAAAGCGTCACGGTGTGACGCACATTTTCGCCGTCCCTCTTTTCTGGGAGACGGTATATAAGACCGCGATGAAGACGATACGCTCCCGCGGTGAAAAAACGCTCCAAAAATTCGAGCGCGGAATGAAGATCGCGGACGCCTTGTCCGCGCTTCCGGCGCTTTACAACGCCTTCACGAAAAAAGCCTTCAAAGAGGTGCGTGAAAACATATTCGGGGAAAGCATAAGCTTTATGATAACGGGCGGCAGCCGCGTAAGCGGCGACGTTCTGCGCTTCTTCAACAACATCGGCTACCGTCTCTGCAACGGCTACGGTATGTCGGAGATCGGCATCACGTCGGTCGAGCTGTCGGAAGATCCGCGCGTGATCAAGGCCGGTTATATCGGCAAGCCTCTCGAGGGCATAGCGTACGCGATATCGGAAGAAGGCACCCTCCTCGTATCGGGCCGCTGTATGGCGGAATACGTAATAGAAGAAGGCGTTTCGCGTCCGCGTCCCGCGCTGTTCGATACGCGCGACCTCGCGTCCTGCGTCAACGGCAGATATAAGATCGCCGGCAGAGCGGACGACGTGGTCATAGGCGCGGACGGTGAGAACATAAACCCGATCCCGGTAGAAGAAAAGACGGAGAGGATAAGCGGCGTGCGCGGCGCGTGCCTTCTTGGAGTGCCGTCAGACGGCGGCGATATCCCGACGCTTATCGTATCCGTTGCAAAATACACGGACAAAACGCGCCTTTCCGCGCTCAACGCCGCGGTCGCCGGGGCGCTCGGCGAGCTCGATCTGAGATCACGCGTCAAAAAGGTCGTCTTTACCTCGGACGCCATGATACAGGGCAGCGAATTCAAGCTGAACAGAAAAAGGATCAGAGCCGATTATCAGAGCGGCAGGATGACGCTTGTGACGGAGGATAACGCGGAGGAGCCGGGCGAGCTTGACAGCGTTGCGCTTTTCATACGCGAATGCTTTGCGGCGGCGCTTGAAAAGCCCGCGGACCAGATAAGCGTAAAAGCGGATCTGTTTGCGGACGAGGGCGGCAGCAGTCTCGATTATTTTGCGATCATAGCGGCGCTGCAAAAAGAATTCGGCGTCCCGTTCCCGACTGACGCGGGCGCGGGGCTTTCCACCGTTTCGGCGCTGTCGGATTATGTGAAAGAGCAGCTTAAAAATGTGGATACGACTGTTTAACGCGTTTGTAAAGATAACGGGCTTTATCCCGCAGTTCTTCTGCTTCCGCACGAAAATACATTACGAGGACAAAAAAATACAGGGCAGGCGCGTGAAGGGCGGTGCGATAGTCGTCTCGAACCACACCTCCGTGTTCGATTACGCCGTCTTTATATTCGTTTTCTTCACCCGCACGCTTCGCACGGTAATGGCGGAAGTCCTGTTTGAAAAACAGCCTCTCGGCACGTTTCTGAAAATGATGGGCGGGATAAGAGTGGACAGAGAGTCAAACGAATACGGCTTTATGGGCAAGTGTGAAAAAATACTCTCCCGCGGCGGGCTTTTATGCGTGTTCCCGGAGGGCAGACTGCCGAAAAAGGGAGAGGAAAGACCGCTTCCGTTCAAACCGGGCGCGGCGTATCTTTCAATGGTCACGGGCGTTGTCGTGATACCCGTTTACACGAACGGCAGCTATTTTACGAAAAAACGCGCCGAGGTCATTATCGGCACGCCGGTATATCCGTCCGAGCTTATCGACAATAATAAGACGGACAAGGAAAACGTTACGGCAATAAACGACGCTTTGAGAGAAAAACTGCTTTATCTGGAGAAAACGCTTGAAAAACGACAAAGCAAAAAAGAGCAAACTGTTTGATATAAAATATCTGTTTTTTGATTTCGTAAGGCTGACCGCCGCGCCGGGGCTTTTATGGTTCAGACCGAAGAAGATATACGAGAACGAGGCGGCGAAAAAGAAGATAAAAGGCAAAGCGATACTGATAGCCAATCACGTCGGCGTTGTCGACCCGCTTTACCTCATGCTCGTGATATGGTACCGGCGTCACAGATTCATATGCAAATCCGAGCTTATGGAGAGCGGCGCGGGAAAATTCTGGCTTTCCCTTTTCCGCTGTATACCGATAGACAAGGACAACGCGAGCTTCTCCACCGTGCGCCGGATAGTCGACGCGCTGAAGGACGGCGAGCTCGTATCCATGTTTCCCGAGGGACAGGTACACACGCAGAGCGACAAGCCGTCCGCGTTCAAATCGGGTATGATACTGATGTCGGTGCAGAGCGGCGCGCCGATAATACCCGTGTACGTCAAGCCGCGCAAGCATTTTTACAACAGGATAACAGCCGTCATAGGCGAGCCGTTCTCCGTAACCGATATGTACGGAGAGCGCCCGAAATTCAGTGAGATAGACGAAGCGGCGAAACTGCTTCACGAAAAGGAAATGAAGCTGATGGAGCTTTCAAATAAACGATAAGGAAAGGCAGACTGAAATGGATAACGTGATGATCACAAACAGGGAAATATGGAGAAAATTCAATTCGCCCGAGGAATTTGACAGACTTGTGTACTTTGACTCCGTCGGCGAAATGTGGATGAAGTGCGTAAAGGAATACGCCGATAAGACCGCGATAGAGGATAACGGAAACAAATATACGTATAAGGATCTGGAGGAGCACGCGTCGCATCTGCGTCCGCTTTTCGGAGAGGGAAAGCGCGTCGCGCTGCTTTGCCCCAACTCGTACGATTTCGTAAAAGCGTATCTCGCGATAGTGACCTCCGGCAGCACCGCCGTGATACTTCCGCCCCAGCTTCCGCCGGAGGCTGTATACGGCTGCTGCATGAAGCTCGGCGCGGACACGCTCGCGTATCATCCCGCTCTGTCCGAAAAGCTCGCCGTGATAAAGGCGGCGGCGCCGGCTTTTCCGCTCGTCGATATAACGGCGGCGACGGAGGATAAAAAAGAAGCGGTAAGCTCAAAGCCCGGCGATCCGTGCGTAGTTATGTTCACGGGCGGCACAACGGGCAGAAGCAAGGGCGCGCTCCTCAGCCACCGCGCTGTCATCGAGGGAACGGTGAACGGCTGCTACGGCGTCGGTCACGTTTTCGGTCAGAGATATCTTCTCATCCTGCCGCTGTCTCACGTCTTCGGACTCATAAGAAACCTCATGACGTGCCTTTACACGGGCAGCGCGATGTTCATATGCAGGAACAACAAGGATATGTTCCGCGACATAGCGGTTTTCCGTCCCACTATAATGGTGATGGTCCCCGCGCTTGCGGAGATGGCGCTGACGCTCTCCCGCAAATTCGGAAGAAATATGCTGGGCGACGATCTCAAATATATAATCTGCGGCGCCGCGGCGGTATCGCCGTATCTGATAGAGGAATATCCGAAGATGGGCATATCGCTTCTCGCGGGCTACGGCCTCACGGAATCCGCAAACCTCGTTTCCGGAAACCCGAATTCCAAAGACAAGCCCGAATCCGTCGGTCTTCCGTACCCGGATCAGCAGCTCCGCATAGTTGACGGAGAGCTCTGGCTCAAGGGCGGCAATATGATGGACGGCTACGTCGGCGACGAGGCGGAGAACAAAGCCGCGTACGAGGACGGCTGGTTCAAAACGGGAGACCTTGCAAGGATAGACGAAGACGGATATCTTTACATCACGGGCAGGTCTAAGGAGATAATAGTTTTGTCAAACGGAGAAAACGTATCCCCCGCCGAGGTCGAAGCGCATTTCAATACGCCCGCGTTCATAGCGGACACGCAGGTATTCGAGGACGTGCTGCCAAACGGCTCGCATATCCTCGCGCTTGAAGCCGTGCCGAGAGCGACGGAGCTCAAGGGCATAGAGGGAGACGTCAAGGAATATATCACAAAGGAGCTTGAGAAGATAAACGCGACGCTGCCGCCGTATCAGCGCGTGAGCCGCATAGAGATACGCGACACGGATTTTGAAAGAACTCCGAGTATGAAGATAGTGAGATATCATAAATGCAAATGAACAGAGCCGGAATAACGGAAAAACTGAAAGAGATACTTGTCTCCGCGTCGGACGATACGGAAACGGCGGAGAAGTGCGGCGAGGAAACAAAGCTTCAGACGGAGCTCGGTCTCTCGTCCGTGGATATGCTTTATATGGTGATAGCGATAGAGGAGACGTTTGACATAAGGTTTGACGACGTTACGGTGACGTCGTTTGAGACCTTCGGCGACGTCGTCACGTATATAGAGAACAAGCTGAAATGAAGTGGGCGCCCGGGCAGTTTGAAAAAGGAGATATGATCCGCATCAAAACCGGCTCGTTTTACCATTACGGCATTTTCGTGTCGGAGGACGAGGTGATACAGTTCGGCTACCCGCCCTTGCCGGAGTATAAGGACAAAAACGATCCGCCCGTCGTCTGCGCCGTCGACATAGACGTTTTCTGCGCGGGACGCATAGCGGAGAGGGCTGAATACGACCGCAGGGAAAGGAAAACTGCGCGCAGACCGGACGAGATAGTCGCCGCCGCGCGCAGCCGTATCGGAGAGGGCGGATACAACATACTGCACAACAACTGCGAGCATTTCGTGACGGGCGTCGTATTCGGCGTACCGCGCTGCGAGCAGGAGGAAAAGGTGCGCAGAAAGTGGCAGGAGGCACACACGTTCAGATGAGCGGGCGGTCTTTGTGTAACGGAATCATTTAAAAGGATATAAACAAAACGAGGAAAAAATGACGGCGGTTTACATTATCGCGGCGCTGACCGTTCTGTACGGCATATTCATTGTCGGACCGGCGCTGGTCTCTTACAAAAAAATATTTGAAAAAAAGAGCGACAGACCGCTTGACGAAATGGACATATCAAAAACGTATTTCGCTCCGTTTGAAAAGGATATGCGTTCGGCAGCCGACAGGGTGGAGTCGGAATACGAGCTGAAGCGCGTGGAAACGACGTCGTACGACGGACTCAGGCTTTGCGCGGACTATATAGACAGAGGCTCGGATAAAACCGTGGCTTTCTTTCACGGCTACCGCGCCACGCCGATGGTCAATTTCAGCATCCACTCGGAATATTTTCTGGACGCGGGCTATAACGTGCTTCTCGTATATCAGCGCGGTCACAGCGTAAGCGGAGGGGAACACAACACGCTCGGTTTAAAGGAGAGATACGACGTGATCTCGTGGGTGGATTTTCTTGACAAAATGCCCGCGGAAAACGTGGTGCTCTACGGCATTTCGATGGGCGCGGCGACGATAGCCTACGCCTCGCCTCTCATAAAGAGCGAAAAGGTAAAGGCGCTTGTCATAGACTGCGGCTTCATATCCCCGTGGATGCAGATATACCGCGACTGCGTGAAGCGTCATCTGCCCGGAAAGCTGATAATGCCGCTGATAAACATGATGTTCAAACGCAAATTCGGCGAGGATCTTAAGGAGTCCGTCGGAGACGCGCTCAAACAGAATAAAATACCCGCGTTTTTCCTGCACGGAAAAGCGGATATGACCGTACCGTATAACGACGCGGAGCTGAACTATTCCGCGTGCGCGTCGGAAAAACGGCTGCTTCTGCCGGACGGACTCCACCACACTCTCGCTTTTTCTACCGGCGACGACGCCGTCAGAGCCGAGGTGTTCGATTTCATAAACCGGTACTTGAAATAACGGCGTTTTTCAAAAGTCCCGGGCTTTGAAGAAGCCGCGCCGGGACGCTTTGAAACACGAAGAATCTTGACAAAGGAGAACATATATGAAAGATTTTAAAATCATGGCTGACGCGACCTGCGATCTCACAAAAGAGCTGTCCGAAAAATACGGTATCATAACGATTCCCGGACACCTCGTTTTCCCCGAGGGAAAGGAGCTCAAGGCGTTTCTTGACTGGGATACCGTCCCGCGCGACGAGTTTTATACCGATCTGAAAAAGCGCCCGGACGAATACAGCACCTCGCCCGCAAACGTCGACGAGTTTGCCGGATATATGGAGGAAGCGGCTAAAGAAGGCTGCGATATGATAGTTATGACCATATCCTCCGGAATAAGCGGCGCTTTCGGCTTTGCGAGCAAAGCGAAGGAGCAGGTCGAAAAGAAATACAACGTAAAGATAAACGTCATAGACACTATGCGCTTCGGCCCGGGTTTCGGTCTTATGGCCGTTTACGCCTCACAGCTCCGCGCCGAAGGCAAGAGCATAGACGAGGTCACCGCGTGGATAGAGGATAATAAAAACCGTTTTCATCAGGCGGGCTGGCTCGACGACCTTTCGTTTGTCGCCAAAAAAGGCAGGCTTACGCACGCAAAGGCGTTTTTCGGAACTCTCGCGGGCGTAAAGCCGATAGGCGAATTTGACTACAACGGTCTGACCACAGTCATAGGCAAGGCAAAAGGATCAAAGAAGGCGTATACCGCGCTCCTTTCGTATATAGAAGGCACGATAGAGGATCCGGAGGAGCAGATAATATTCATAGCTCAGACGAACAGACTGCCGCAGGCTGAGGAATACAAAAAGCTGATAGAGGAGAAATTCCATCCGAAGGCGGTCTATATAAAGGACGTTTTCCCGTCCTGCGGAATAAACATCGGACCCGGACTCATGGCGGCGTATTACGTCGGAAAGCCCATATCGAAGGACCTTTCGTTTGAAAGAGACCTTTTGAACAAATATCTCGAAGCAAAGGAATAAGGAATGAAAAAGCTGACGTCAAGACGGCAGATCGTTCTGTACGCCTGCTCGGGCATGGGAATAAATCTGCTGAACACCATGATGGCGTCGTACCTTTGCAGCGCGCTCATAGCGGGCGGCTTCAAGGGCGACGCGGTTATATACCAGACGTACGCGCAGAAGGATCTCGTCGTGGCGTCTTTGTGGGCGGTCCTCGCCTTCGTCGCAAAGGTCGTTGACGGAGTGATCGACGTGCCTATGGCGGCTCTGACGGACGGATTGCGCTCAAGATTCGGACGCCGCCGCCCGTCGCTTTTGATGGGTCTCGTCCCGCTTCTTCTGTCGTACGCGCTGTTTCTTTTGATACCCGATCCGTCGGGCGCGACGGTGCTGAACACGCTTTACTACGGCGTGATGCTCTGCATATTCTACACGTTCTACACGCTCACCATGGTGACGTATTACGCGACCTACACGGAGATACTTGAAAACGAGCGTCAGCGCTCGCTCATGTCAAACGTCAAATCGGTGTGCGACATAGTGTATTTCATTTTGGGCTACGTGGTCGTCCGTATGTTCCTGAACGGGCTGAACATCAGAGTTGTCGCTCTCATCGTCCTGCCGCTTTCGGCTACGATGCTCATACCGCTCTTTATGATAAAGGAGCCGTCGAACAAGGACAGTCCGAAGGAGGACAGAAAAGCCCTGCGCCTCATCCCGTCCATAACGTACACGTTCAAAAACGCGACTTTCATAAAGTGGATGGTCGTTTATTCGTTCATGACGTTCGGCGTTCAGCTTTTCTTAGGCGGTATAAACGAGTACTTCAGCTTTGTCGGGATGAATATGATATTCGTGATGTGCGCGGCGTTCGCGCCCGTCCCGTTCACTCTGATACTTTATAACAAAATACAGAAAAAATACGGCTTCGGCGCGGCTTTCAGATACGTGCTTTTAACGTTTGTCCTCGGTATGCTCGCAATGTTCTGCGTCGGCTTCATACCCGCGGGCGCGGCAAAGACCGCGGCGTCGGTCGTGACGGGACTGATAAGCTCGTTCGCGATAGGCGCGATGTTCGCCGTGGCATATTCCATCCCGTCGCAGCTTGCGGCAGAGGAGGAGGAAAAGAACGGCGTATCGAACTCCGCAATGTACTTTGCGGTACAGGGGCTTTTCGCGGGAGTGGCGTCCGGCATAGGCACGGGTCTCGTCCTCACCGCGCTCAAAAAGGGAAGCGAGAACAACGGCACGGCGATGACGTATATGACGGTAATAGCCGCGGCGGGAGCGCTCGTCTCGTTCGCTCTCACGTTCATCCTGCCGGGATCCCTTTTGAAATTAGGCAAACAGGATAACAAGAAAGAAGAAAAGAATCAGTAAACCAAGGCGGTCAATCATTTAGATGGCAACGATCAAGATAAACGGAACACAACTTGAAAAAATGCTCAGAAACGGTTTGAACAACCTGCTTGAGCACAAGGAAGAAGTGAACAAACTGAACGTATTTCCCGTGGCGGACGGGGACACGGGCACGAATATGTCCCTGACTCTGTCTCACGGGCTCGGGGCCGCGCGGCCGCGTCCCGAGGCGGGACCGTATCTCAGACCCGTAAGCGAGGGGATGCTGCTCGGCGCGCGCGGAAATTCGGGCGTCATACTGTCGCAGCTTTTCAAGGGGCTTTACACGGAGCTTGCGCGCGCGGGCTGGATAACCCCGGCGCTTCTGAGAAACGCGCTGATACGCGCGTACAAAACGGCGTACGGCGCCGTGGTACACCCCGTTGAGGGTACGATACTGACGGTTGCCCGCGAGGGTATAGAGCATATAAAAACACAGATCGACAGAACGACGACGGTAGAGGAATTTTTGTCCATGTACGTCGCGGAAATGAGAAAAAGCCTGTCTTATACGCCGGAGCTTCTGCCCGTACTCAAGGAATCGGGCGTTATAGACAGCGGCGCGTACGGATATATACTCATTTTCGAGGGTATGCTCGATCAGCTTTACGGCAAGGAGCATAAGCAGAAGGCGGAGGAGGCGCACATAACGGTGCAGGCGGAGCCCGCGGCGGTGGATCCCTCGCTTTTCAATGAGAACAGCGCGTTCGTCGAGGGCTACTGCATGGAGTTCATACTCCAGCTTATGAAGAGCGAAAACTATACGCAGCGCTTTGTTCTGCGCTCGTATATAAACGATCTGAAGCTTTACGGCACGTCGCTCGTCGTCGTACAGGACGGACGGCGCGTAAAGGTGCATATACACACGTTCAAGCCGGCGAAGATAATAACCCTGTCGCAGGAATTCGGCGAGTTTCTGACGTTCAAGCTTGAAAATATGCAGCTTCAGCACAACGAGGTGCTGCAGAACAAAAACAAGCCCGAAACAAAAAAGGTCCTTTCCGTCATAGCCGCCGTTAACGGCGACGGTATGGAAAAGACCTTCCGCGAGCTCGGGTGCGACGCGGTCATAAACTGCCGCGAAACGATGAACGCGTCGGCGGAGGATTTCATCCGCGCGATCTCACGCGTGAACGCCGAAAAAATAGTGATACTGCCGAACAACAAAAACGTCATTATGGCGGCGGAGCAGGCGGTCAGGCTTTCCGAGGCGAAAAACGCGGTGGTGCTCCCGACAAAAAGCTCGGCAGAGGGATATTTCGCCCTCGCCATGGACATTCAGGACAGCGACGATACGGCGCTTCGCGTAAAGCAGATGAGAAGCGGTATGAAAAGCACGGTGACGCTCACGGCGTCCACCGCGACGAAGGATTACGAGAACGGAAGCGAAAGCTGCCGCGCGGGCGAGGAGATAGTCATGATGAACGGCGAGCTTGTCGCCGCCTCGACCGACTGGTGCGACTGCATAATCAAAGGCCTTCGTGCGGTGCCGGACGCGGATGAGCTTGAAAGCTGCGTTATCTTCCGCGGGGACGGCGTGTCCGACGAACACGAGGCGATACTGACGGAGCGTCTTTCCGAGGCGTTCCCGATGCTTGAGCCGACGTTTATAAACGGCGGACAGAGCGTTTACAGATTTATTATAGGAATATCGGAATAAGGAATATATAAAATGGGCGCAGGATTTTGGATTTTGATTGCGGTTTCGGCGGTTTTTCTGCTGTTTATACTGCCCGTGCTTGCAATGTCGTTTGCGATATACAGCGTGCTCCTCATAAGAAACAAAAAGGACAAATGGGGGCGCGTGTGCAGCTTCCCCGAGGACGCGGAATACGTCGGAATGTATGAAGAAGGGCTTAAATGGGGAGAAAAATATAAAGAGTACAAAACGCCCGTGAACGTAAAAAGCGGCAGATTCGGTCTTGCGGGAGAATATTTTGATTTCGGAGCGGACAAAGCCGTTATCATAATCGCGGGAAGAACGGAATGCTGTTATTATTCCTATTATTTCGCAGAGCCGTACAGGGCGGCGGGATATAACGTCCTCGTGATAGACAACCGCGCCCACGGTCAATCCGACGGCAGGATAAATTCGCTCGGATACAGGGAATACAAGGATATAATCGCGTGGAGCGAAATGCTTCACGGCAGGGGAAACAAAAGCGTCGTGCTCCACGGCATATGCATAGGCGCGTCGACCGCGCTGTTCACGGTAACCGCGAAGAACTGCCCGGAATATGTAACGGCAATGGTGTCGGACGGAATGTACGTCAACTTTTACGAGTCTTTCAAAAACCACATGGCGGAGAAAAACAAGCCGAATTTCCCGATGACGTACGGCGTTATGACACATATCTTCTTTATCTCGGGCGCAAACGTAGTGACAGACGGTCCGATAAAGCGGATAAGGAAAATGACAAAGCCCATACTTATGATGCAGAGCAAAGAGGACACGTATTCTCTGCCGGAGCTTGCAAAAAAGCTTTACGACGCCTGCCCGTCGGAGCATAAAAAGCTCGTGTATTTCGACCGCGGCGCTCACTCGCGCATCCGCGTGAACGACGTCGCGGGCTACGACGAAACGGTTAAGGCGTTTCTGCGGTCGCTCTGACAACGGGCTGCGGCGGTGTATAGCCGTCTCTCCAAAATTTTCAATATGTTTGCTTTGTGTTCATGTATTATAACATAAAAGGCAATATAATAAGATTAAGCGAACGATTATTTGATCCGAAAGGATTTGAATATAAAAAAAATGACGTTTTTACGTCGGAAAGAGGTACATATATGATCTGTAAGAATTGCGGAGCAGAAATAGCCGATGGATCTACGTTCTGCACTCAGTGCGGCGCTCCCGTACAGCAGGAACAGCCTCAGC
>CACZOH010000083.1 GCA_902782785.1 uncultured Ruminococcus sp.
ACAAAAACACGTTCCGCTGTATCACATGTATAAAAGGAGAGGGAAAAATGAACGGTAAAGAAATAAAAACGGGGGACTCGTATTTTGTTCCCGCGAAGGATGAAAAGGTCGATCTTGAAGGCGATATGACGCTCGTCATCTCGTCCGTGCGCAGATACGCCGTCGGAATTGATTTAGGCGGCACGTTCATTAAGGGCGGCATATGCGACGACGCGGGCAATATAATAGTGTCCGACAAGACGGAAACGTGCGCCGACGGCGGCGCCGAGGTAGTTGCGGGCAGGATCGCCGCGCTCTGCAAGTCGCTTCTTGAAAAAGCGGGGCTGACCGCAAACGACGTCTGCGGCATCGGCATGGGCGTGCCCGGTATGATAGACAGCGAAAAGGGCGAGGTCGTATATGCGAACAACCTCGGTTGGGAGCATTTCGCGATATGCAGCTCCGTTAAGGAGAAAACGGGACTTGACGTTAAGATAGCGAACGACGCGAACGTCGCGGCGCTCGGCGAAGCGGTTTTCGGCGCGGGCAAAGGCTGTAAAAACGTCGTTATGCTCACGCTCGGAACGGGCGTCGGCGGCGGTCTCATACTCAACGGCAAGCTGTACGAGGGCAACGGCTCCGCGGGCGCGGAGCTCGGTCACTTCGTTATGATAAAGGACGGAGAACAGTGCACGTGCGGGCGCCGCGGCTGCTACGAGGCTTACGCCTCCGCGACCGCGCTCATACGCGATACGAAGCGCGCGATCGAAAAGCATCCGGACAGTCTTATGAGAGAGGCGGAAAAGGTCGACGGCAGAACGGCTTTCTTATACAGGGACAAAGACAAATACGCCGCAAAGGTCGTTGACGATTATATCGGTTATCTTGCAACGGGTATAACGAACATAGCAAACGTTTTCAGACCGGAAAAGGTCATAATCGGCGGAGGCATAAGCGGAGAGGGTGATAAGCTCATGGCTGAGATCCAGAAGCGCGTCGACGCCGAAATATACGCGGGAACAATGGGACCGGCGGTCAGAATAGAGACCGCGGCTCTCGGCAACAGAGCGGGAACGCTCGGCGCTGCGGCGCTTGTATTCGGAAACGAGGTGTAAAAAAATGAAAGTATTGTTTATAGGCAACAGTTATACGTATTTTAACGATCTTCCGTCTTTGTTTGCAAAGATCTGCCGTGAAAACGGCTTTGAGGCGGAAGCGGACAGCGTGACCGCGGGCGGATACACGCTCGAACAGTTTCTTCTGCCGGATAACGAAAACGGCATAAAGGCGCGCGCGCTTCTTGCGGATAAAAAATATGATTACGTGGTGTTGCAGGAGCAGAGCGTAAGACCCGCGTCGGATCCCGAACTGTTCTTTTCAGCCGTTCGCGGGCTTACGGAGCTCATCAACAAAAACGGCGCAAAACCCGTCCTTTATGAAACGTGGGCGAGAGCCGACGGCAGCGCGGTGCTTACCGAGCTCGGCTGGGACGGCGATACAATGCAGGAAAAGCTGAGAAACTCGTACGAAAAAGCCGCCAAAGACAACGGCGCTTTGGTGGTATACGCGGGAGAAAGGCTCCGTGAAGCGTACAAGCGCGGCGAGGACGTTTACGACCCCGACGGAAGTCACCCGTCTCCGCTCGGCTCGAAAACAGCCGCGGAGGAGTTTTTCAGAACGCTTACCGCGTCAAATGCAAAAGAATAAAAAAAACATACAGGGGGTTTTTATGAAAATCAGGATTTTGTGTATCGCGGCGGCTTTGCTGCTCGTATTCCCGCTCGCATTTTACGGATGCGCGGATAAAACGGGACCTGCCGAGACGACTCTGAATACCGCAACGGAACCGGGTGAGAGCACCGTAACGGAAGCCGAGGACACGACAGTCCGCGACGATCTGCCGGAGATCAAATTCGGCGGCTATACGTACAGGATCCTCGGTCAGGGCGGTGCCGGCTGGACGGCGTCAGACATTCTGCGTCCCGAGTCGTTTGCGGACGACGGACTGAGCGACGCAAAGCTCAAAAGATATCTTAACGTCGAAGACAGATTCAACGTTACGGTAGAAACGTTTTTATCTGAGACGGTCTATGCGACGGTGCAGGGAGCAATACTTTCAAACGATTTCAGCTTCGACCTGATAAATATGGACACGAGGAACACCGCCACCGCGTCGCTTGCAAAGCTGCTTCTTAATCTGAAGGACCTTGACTATATAGATCTGTCAAAACCGTATTACGACCAGAACTATATCCACGATATGTCGTTTGCGGGCAAACTTTTCTCGGTCGTTACGGATATAACCACAATGGATATGTTCGTCACGTGGATCATGATGTATAACAAGAACATGATAGAGAGAAACGACCTTGATAACCCGTACGACCTCGTAAAGGAAAACAAATGGACGCTTGACAAGTTCAATTCGATGCTTAAGGACGTATCGGTTGAAAACGGCGACGGCGTATGGGATGAAAAGGATACGTACGGCTTTTCGGCTCACACCGGTTCGGCGAGAAACCTTTTCTACGCCGCGGGACTTACGATCTGCTCAAAGGACGATTCGACCGATATCCCGTATCTTTCGTTATCAAACAGCGGAGAAACTCTGACGCTCGTATCGGAGAAGGTCTCGGATATACTGTATAAGGACAACAAAACGCTTATGAACACTCAGATAGTGGAGGCGTTTGAGCAGGGACGCTCGCTGTTTCTGGCGGAGATAACGGGTTATCTCGGACGCTTCCGCGAAATGGAGGACAATTTCGGCGTCGTTCCGTATCCGAAATACACCGTGGAGCAGGACAGATACTATACGACGAACGACCCGTGCATAATGGTGTTCTCGATGCCCGCGTTCGGCTATAAGCAGGATCAGCTTGAGCGCTCCGAGATAATCTTTGAGGCGCTCTGCAGCGAATCGTACAATACGGTACGCCCCGCGTATTACGTTGACGTTCTGAGCGGCAAGCAGACGCGCGATTACAGGGATTATGAAATGCTTGACCTGATAAAGAACAGCCGCGTTTACGACTTCGGTCTTTTCAACGATCTTGGCAGCATTTCGTCCATCTTCAACTCGCTCGCGTCGTCCAAAAACCCCAAAGTCGCATCATTGCTCAAGAGCGGTACGAAATCCGGCGAAAAGAAGCTGAATTCCATACTTGAAAAATACGATCAAATAAAATAAAGAGGTATGATCATGGATTACGAAAAGCTATATTTTGACGAAAACGAAAAGCCGCTTGACAGAATAGTGTCTGACGGCGGCTTCTGCGGCATATTCCGCACGATAGCCTGCGTGGGCGACAGTCTTTCCTCCGGTGAATTTGAGGTAAAGCTGCCGGGCGGCACGGCGTATCTCGATATGTTCGATTATTCCTGGGGACAGTACATAGCGCGCGCGGCGGGCTGCAAGGTCTATAACTTTTCGCGCGGCGGTATGACCGCAAAGGAATACTGCGACGGTTACGCGGCGGCGATGTCTTTCTGGAACACGGAAAAAGCGGCGCAGGCGTATATAATCGCTCTCGGCGCAAACGACCTGTTCGGTCTCCGTCAGCCCGTGGGCGATCTGTCCGACGTGTGCGATGAGGACTATAAGAAAAACACCGACAACTTCGCGGGGCGTTACTGCGAGATAATACAGAGATATAAGATAATAGCGCCGGACGCAAAGTTTTTCCTGCTTACGATGCCGAAGGAGGATCTGCCGGAGGATAACGAGCACGCGAAGCTGCTCAAGGCTCAGCACGACCTGCTTCACAAGATAGCGGAGCATTTCTCCAACTGCTACGTGGTGGACCTGCACGAATATATGCCGGTACAGGACGCAAAATACAAGGAGCGCTTCTATCTTGAAGGACACCTGAATCCCTGCGGATATATGTTCACCGCGCAGGTGGTCATGTCTTATATCGACTATATCATACGCCATGACATAAAGGAATTCAGACGCGCCGCGTTCATAAACACCGCGTACGCCGACAGCAAGCTGCAATAAAAAACGGTAAATGATCACAGACCCGCCGGTCCGGCGGGTCTGCGTTTTTTATTCTCAAAAACGGGGATTTTATTCGGCGCGGCGTGATAAGGAAGTATTATGTATAA
>CACZOH010000084.1 GCA_902782785.1 uncultured Ruminococcus sp.
ATGGCTTTCTTATACGGGATCAGCTCAAACGCTTTCAGCTCCTCGTATGTCTTGTTAATGAGCGGAAAACCGGTGTGGCTGTCCGTATCCGTATCTCCGTGACCCGGAAAATGCTTCAGGGTAGATATGACGCCGGCTTTGCTCATTCCCTCCATATATCCGAGTCCGAATCTTGCGACCGTCTCCGGATCGTCCGAGAAGGAGCGCACTCCGATAACGGGGTTCGTCGGATTGTTGTTCACGTCGATGACGGGAGCGTAATCCGTGTTGATGCCGAGTGCACAAAGCTCTTTTCCGTAGATTTCCGCCATTTGCTTTGCGCAGTCCTTATCACCGGCGGCCGCAAGAGCCATACTGCCGATCCCCGTGGTGCCGAAGCCGACACGGACGACAAGTCCGCCCTCCTGGTCCGCGCAGATGAGGAGCGGGACCGTACTTCCCTGTTGATTCGACGACTGAAGGTCGCGCGTCAGACGGTACGTCTGCTCCGCGTTTTTGAAGTTTTCGGCAAACAGGATCGTACCGCCGAAATGATTCTGCTTCAGGCAGGCTCTGATCGCGTCGTTAAGCTCTGTGACGTTCGTTTTATCGGATGAGCCCTCTTCCTGCCAGATGCGGAAGGAGGCGATCATCATCTGTCCTATTTTCTCTTCAAGCGTCATCTTTCCGAGAAGCTCCGCGACTTTGTCGGTTGCGGGAGAATCCGTCTCCTCCGGTGTGGTTTCCGATGTTGACTCCGATGTGGTTTCCGGCGTTGACTCCGGTGTGGTCTCCGCTGTGTTCTCCGGGCCTTTTCCGACGCATCCGGCAAGCATACCGGTCAAAAGCGCCGCGGCGAGGATCATCGCGAAAGCGCGCGTAATAAAAGACTTCATTCTTGTATTCATGGTATCGTCCTTTCTGATTATCGGTTTACGGTATTATAGCACCAAAATATAAAAATGTCAAGTGATAAAACCGTCATACAAAGATCTGATAAATATAGGCGTGACGGTAATCGGGACCGTCCGCGGCGAAATCTTAAACGATACGAAACGTTTTTTGACGCCGGTCCATCTTCAAAAAAAGGCGCCGTTTCAATGATGACGACGCCTTAAAACGTATGATCACACAAAACCCCTGTCCTGATATATCATCGGGCAGGGGTATGTTATCAGGGCGAATCAGCGCTGTTTTCACAAGTAAACATTTTAAATTCATACTTATTTATACAAGAACGGACCGCAGAAGCAAAAGCGCTTTATTGTGACGTTTTTTGATCACACTGCAGCTTATACCGAGCGTTTCGGCAATTTTGATCAGCGGCAGATTGTCGTAATAGTGTAAAACGATGACGTCTGTAAGCTCCGCCGGCGGAACGCGCGACCGACGGGATCTTTTACGGCGTCAGGATAACGTTATTTTTTTCGTCCCGCGCCAGTTCTTCAAGACGTTTGTAAACGGGGAACTTTTCGGCAAGAGATTTATACGGGGATTTTCTTGCAAGCAAGAGGCATTGCGCAACGCCGTCCTTCTCCGAAAGCGACGTCAGAACTTCCGCTTCCGCCATTACGTTCATCAGTTTCAGGCATTTTTCATAACGCAGTCCCTTGACTTCGGAGGTGACTGCCGCCGCGTCCGCGTAGAGACGGAGCGTATTTTCCCGGTCGCTGAAGCTGATCGACTTTATACCGGTCCGGTCAAAACGGTTTTTCAGCAAACAGATGCTTTCGCTGTAACCGATATATCCTTCGCCTATCCCCGAATCATAAGCCAGCGCGACCTGCGTATTGTCGTCGCTTTGGTGGGAATCGATCGCCAGACGGTCCAAAAGCGCCATAACGTCTTCCGCGCCGCCGTCAACGGTCGGATTGGCTTCTCCGAGGCTGTCCGCGACCGCTTCAATGACGTACTGCGGTCTGTTCTCGGGATTATCCGAGTTCACGACGAGGATCTCCGACTTGCCGGACAGATCGGTGATACGCTCCGTCGCCGTCAGCGTTTCGCTGTCAAGATCGTAGATAAGGAAATTACCGCAGAGGAAGACAGGTATACCGTACAGATCGTCCCCGACGGTAAAGCCCTCCATTGCAAACGGGATTATGTCCTCCCTGTTCTGCACTGCGCTTCTGTCGATCGGACTGATCCATCCGTTTTCTATGAGCGTGTCCCGCATGACGGCGTCGTACATTACGACGTCGACACCCTCCGGTACTCCGTCATAGTAACAGTCCCATTCCGCGCGGATCAGCTTGATATCCGGCTCAAGCTCCGACCACCGTCGCTCAATGAGCTCCTGATAATATCCGACGTCGGGTAAATAAGGAAAAACGGCGTACGTCAGAGTTTCAACACGCTTTGCACCGCATGCGGCGGTCAACAGGACCATAGCGGACAAAACGACAGCCGTAACGCATTTTTTCAATAAAAGAAGCTTGATTTTTTTACCGTCCTTCGCCATAGGTTTCTCCTTTCGGTAATTCTTGACCGGACAAACAGGGATTCAGCGATCCAGATAAAAGATGATATTCGCTTTGTTCTCTTGTGGCGTGCCGGAATAAACGTGATTATCAAAACCGCCTATGATGAACCCCGTTTTAAGATAAAACAGGCACGCACCGAGATTGTTATCCTGCCCGATCGTATAAAGGCCGTTGTAATTTCTGTCGTGCGCGATCTTTACCGCCTTATCCAGCAGAGCTTTTCCGACACCCTTTTTCCTGTACTGCTTACAAACCTTGAGATCGTCCAGGTACATATATCTGAACCGGTCGTCCGCTAAAACGGCAAGCCCGACGCATTTATCTCCATCATAAGCGCCGACAAAAACGTGGTCGTTGACGAGGCTGTCATAATCGTAGTCCTCATCAGGAAAACACATCTCGCTGACGTCCTGCGAGGCATATTCTTCCACCGTATAATTCCAGGTCTCATTTTCATATGAAGGGATCATCCGTCCCCACAACGGAAATGATTCGTTGCGGATGCGTATATCCCGTTTGTGAGCCGCATCAATTATTTTTATCTCAATCATATTACGACCTCAAAAATATGTGAATCAAATACTGTCTTTTGAATCCCGGTCCGTCGATATGATCTTATCGCACCGGGCAAATATTTTCTGTTGAAAACGTGACCGGGACGCGGATCGGCGGCACCGTATTGTCCGCCGGCGGCGTACTTCCAAAGCGTCCGGGTATTATAAGTTCAACAGAATCAGGAGACGAGGGATATCGAACGTATATCCATGCTGTCTCCTTCAAGGGCGGATTTGAAGAAGTCGAAGCGTATGACGTTCAGCTGTCCTTTCCAG
>CACZOH010000085.1 GCA_902782785.1 uncultured Ruminococcus sp.
AAGTCCCGCGCCGCCGCTGTCAACGACGCCGGCTTCCTTAAGCACGTCGAGCAGATCGGGCGTTCTTTCAAGCGAACGGCGGAGCTCCGCTATAAGGTCGCAGAAATATCCGTCAAGCGTGGTGTCCGCGTTGATGCGCGCGCCGGCGTATGAGACCGCGTCGCGGAAAACCGTCAGTATCGTTCCCTCAACGGGTACCGATACGGCGTTGTACGCCTCGGCGGAGCCTTTTTTCAGCGCTTCTCCGAAAGTCTCTATATCCGCGTCCTTCAGATCCTTCAAGCCCGCGGCGATACCCGCGAATATCCTTGACAGTATAACGCCGGAGTTTCCTCTCGCGCCGAGGAGCATACCGTGCGCTATGCGCGCGGAGACCTCTCCGAGACCGCTCTGACCTTCCGATACGGGAGCCGAAGCGCCCGAGTCTATCGTCATATACATATTGTCTCCCGTATCTCCGTCAGGTATCGGAAATACGTTCAGATCGTTCACTATCCCCTTGTTAGCATACAGATTTTCGGCGCCGCCCTTGACCATATTTTCAAATAACGCGCCGTTTATCAATCTGTCCATTGTGTTAATCCCTCTCTCGTCTATTTATTTGCGCCGTTCTGCGCAGGTGGTATTCCTTTTTATTCCCCCTGGATCTCGTCTTCATCACGGGGTTCTTTATCAGTTTCCCGTTCTTCTTTATCTTCTTTTTCGCCCTCTTCCCGTTCGCCTTTTTCCTCCTCGGGTTCCGGCTTATAGGGCTTGAAAACGTGTATCTTTCCGTGATCGTTAAGATCCTTTATTATCGCAAGCGATATGGGAAGTCCGAAAAGTCCGATCGCGCCGAACAGCCTTGTGCCCACTATCATCGCGATAAGCGTCGCCACCGGATGCAGACCGACCTGATCGCCCACTATCTTCGGCTCTATGAACTGTCTTATAACGGTTATAACGGCGTATATGACAAGAAGGCTTATGCCGCTTGCAAAATCGCCGGTTATAAACGATATGAGCGCCCACGGAAGAAGCACCGTACCGGTCCCGACTATCGGCAGGATGTCGAGCAGAGCTATCAGAAGCGCAAGCAGGAATACGTTCTGCTGTCCCGTTATAAAGTGCATTATGAAGAAGCCGAGGAGCAGCTCGGCAAACGTGATGCCGAGGATGAGCGCGTAGGATCTTACGTATTTGAAAAGTATCTTTACCGTGTAGTCCTTCAGTTCCCTTACGAAATCCGCCGTCTTTTTGGGAAGCTGAGCGAGGCAGAAGCCCGTTATCTTGTCAAAATCCATTGAAATGAAGAACGTGGAGATTATCATTATGATAACGGAAACTATCATTCCCGGTATGCTCGTTATGAACGAAAGCGACGGGACGGCTTTTGAAACGAACCCCGTTATGCCGCTGTAAAGCGAATCGAAGAACGTTTTTGAGCCGGTGTTTATTTCAATGTTCAGGTTTGACAGAAAGCCTCTCAGCCTTTCGTAAGCCACCTCAAGGCTCGGCTTTATCGTCGTTGTGAAGTATTCCGGCAAAGAGGTTATGAAGCCGGATACGGCGACGACTATCCTGCTTATGATAAACCAGGTGAGGACGCCGACCGTACAGAAGAAAAGCGTCGTTATTACCGCCGCCACCGGGCGTACGTGCTTTTTCAACCGCAGTTTTTCGGACAAAAGCTTTATCAAAGGATACAAAAGCGCGGCAAAAATGAAAGCGACGACAAAAGGCATTATCCAGTTGATCGCGTACTTGAAGAAGAAGTATATAAGCAGGATAATGACGGCGGCATACGCTGTCTTTATAAGAAAATCACGTTTTCTTTCCGTTGTCATGTTTTGCTCCGTTCCTTTGGCTTTCTCTTAAGCGTTATCCTTTTCGCTTTGCGCCCGTTAATAAAATCGTGTCCGCATATAAGCCGTTTTCCGCACTTCCGATTTTACTCCAAAGTACAGTATAACAGAATATTTCGCGTTTGTCAAGAAAATGTCAAAATTATAGTAGATTTGCTCATAAATAAATGATATAATGATATATGAAATGTGATATAACACGGACGGTCATACGGTATTATGAACATACTTTATATGAAATACGCGGTGGAGGTCGCAAAAACGGGCTCCATAAACAAAGCCGCGGATAATCTCTATATCGCCCAGCCTAACCTGAGCCGCGCGGTCAAGGAGCTTGAAAATTCGCTTGGAATAACGGTTTTCAAACGCACGCCGAAGGGCATGACGCTGACGCACGACGGCGAGAAATTCATCCAGTACGCCGAGCATATACTGAGCGAGGTGGACGAGATGCAGGCGCTGTTCCACAAAGACAACAAAAACGAGATCACGTTTTCACTGTCCGCTCCGCGTTCCTGCTACATATCGCACGCGTTTGCGAATTTTGCCAAGCTCATACCTTCAAACGTCAGGTCCGAGATATCGTACGAGGAAACAAACGCCCTGCGCACCGTGAACAATCTGATGCACGGCGGCTGCCGTCTCGGTATAATAAGATACGCGACGGTGTATGACGATAAATTCAAGGAAATGCTTGACGAAAAGGGACTGCGCTACGAATTCATAAACGAATTCAGATACGATCTTATTATGAGTATGTACAGCTCGCTTGCGATAAGAGAGCGGATATATAAGGACGATCTTCATCCGCTGATCGAAATAGCGCACGCCGACCCGTACGTTCCGACGCTGACGCTCTCCGAGATAAGGCGCACGGAGCTGCCGGACAACAAGGACAGGCGTATTTTCATATACGAGCGCGCAACGCAGTTCGAGCTGCTCCATACAAACCCCGACACGTATATGTGGGTATCCGCCACGCCGCCGGACGTGCTTGAACGCTACGAGCTTGTGACAAAGACGTGCGAGGATAACGACAAGGTGTACCGCGACGTTCTGATATACAGAAACGGATACAGACTTACCGACTATGACAACTTGTTTATATCATGCTTACGTAATACGTTACAGGAATTACAAAAATAAATTTGTAAATTTTTATAATAATAAAAAAGACCGCGGCAAAACGCCGCGGTCCGGTGCTTCGGTAAATCCGTATCAGGTGGTGCCGCGCCTGTCCTTGTCGGCATATTTGCCGCGTATCGCAAGCGCTATCACAAGGTCGTTTATGAATCTTGACGCGATGTCGTGTATAACATACACGAGATTTTCACGTCCTGCGCTGATGAACGCAAAGACGGCAAGAACGACGTCGAGCGTGAGCACGGCAAAAAATACGATCCACGTGTTCTTTTTGCCGAGATCCTTTTTGAACGTGAGCGTGAGAAGCGCCGCCGCTTTGACGGCCAGCAGTATTACGGAAGATACGAGGATGAAATTGAAAGCCATGTAGAAGCAGTCGACGGCGAGAAGCAGAAGAGTGACCGCGACGTTGAGATACATAAACGTTTTATACCAGCCCGCCGCTTTTTTACTGTAGGAATTCCATAAATACACGACAGATGCGAGGAGAGCCAGAACATTGAACACGTTGACCGCGCCGTATAAGAACAGCGCCAGTCTGTTTATCTCCGGCGAGGACCCCGCCTGAGCGCCGGAAAACATTTTGACCGCGCTGTAGACGCTGAAGCAGATCAGAAGCGCCGCCAGTACAAAATGCACTATTACAACAGGACTTGTTTTTTTCATATAAACCTCCGGAATACGTTTGCGGTCTTTGCCGCTGTCATATTATATCACGGCGACGGGGCTGTGTCAAGCCCATAGACAAAATCAAAAGCCGCGTATACGGAAAAAAACGCCGTTTTTTTCCGGCCGGAGGACGAAAAAAGCGCCGATTTATTCTGCCGGGGCAATAATTTGGATTTCAAGCGGCAAAAAGCGGTTTAAGATTGTTATATATTTACGGTAGGATTATCTTATATTTTCACGGAGGATGAAATGACGGAAACGGTAGATACGGGCGTACAAAACGCTTTGAAAACAGACAGGAACAGCGGCATAGATCTGCTGAAAATCGTCGCCATGATGTTTATCTGCATACTGCACGTATGCAATTTCGGAGGGATAACGCAGCATATATCGCTTCAGACGTACCCAGACAACCACCGTATGGTGATATTTCTGAAATGTCTTACGTACTGCGCGGTGGATATATACGCGATGATAAGCGGATATCTCGGATACAATAAAAAATTCAAGCTTTCAAGACCCGTTATGATCTGGCTCGAGCTTGTTTTCTACACGCTTACGTGTACGCTTCTGATAACGCTTTTCAGCCCGGATATACTGCCGGAGAACGCGTGGTTCAAATCGGCTCTGCCGGTTATGAACGGCGAATACTGGTATATGACAGCATATTTCGGAATGGTGGTGCTCATGCCGTTTCTGAACGTGATCATACAGAAAACGAGCCTGAAAACGATGTCCTTCGTACTTCTCGGCGTTTTCGTTTTCTACTGTACCGTACCCGCCGTGATGAACGTGTCCGTCTTCAATCTCGGAAGCGGATATTCAACGATATGGCTCTGCATCATGTATATAACGGGCGGATATTTCGCACGGATCAGAAAGCCGCATCCGCTTATAACCTCCGCCGTTTTCGCCGCGTCCGTCATATTGACGTGGATCATAGAGCTCAACGGGTACGGCGATATAAGAAAATACACCTCGCCGACGATGGTATTGGCGGCGGCTTCGCTTCTTCTTACGTTTTCACGTATTAAGATAAACGTAAAATGGATAAAAAACGCCGTGTCCTTCGTCGCTCAGTCTACGCTCGGCATCTATATAATACACGTACACCTGTTTTTCTGGGAGAATTTTTTGAAAAACTGCGCGGAAAAATACGCAAAAGAAAACGTGTTCTTCCTGCTTCTTATGATAATTCTGCTCGCCTCGGCTATCTTCCTCGTATGTCTTGCCGTCGACGCGCTCCGACGCGGGCTGTTCTGGCTTTTGCATTTCAAACCGCTTTTGCAGAAGCTCGATAAGCTCCTTGAAAAAGCGTTCTCGAGGATAAAGCCGGAATAAGCTTTAAATATGAGAAATAATAAACGGACGGTCATTTTTTGCCGTCCGTTTCGTCACGCATCATTTTTGTCTTGCGCACAGGATATTTTCATACAGCTTTCCGTCGTTTGTAAAATAGTTGTACGATCTGCAGCCGCCGGCGCAGAGCATTCCGACCGGGCAGTCTGCGCATTTGCCCGTCAGCATTTCCGGCTTGAATCTGCGGTTATACGCAAACGCGTTTTCGTCGTTCCATATATCATATAACGAACGCTCCCGCAGGTTGCCCTCTATGAAATGCTCGTCGTACATGGATTCGCACCCGCGCACGTTTCCGACGCTGTCTATCCCGATCGACGTCAGTCCCGCGCCGCAGCCGCGGAAGACGGAGCCGGGAGCGCCGCGCAGAAGCGGCTCGTTTTCCGTATAATACCCTATATTATCCGCCGTCCCGATGGAAAACGGGGCGGTTTTCAGATTTTTCACGACAAAATCCATAACGTATCGCGCGTCGAAAGCCACGTCGACGCCGTTTTTCTTCGCGTTGCCCATGGGAGAGCAAGCCTGAAGCTGCCATGCGAAAATCGGGAAGCTTCTGAGCGTTTCATAAAACTCGGGCAGCCGTTTGTAATTGTCGGCGCGCAGGGCGCTTATGACGGACACCGGGATGCCGTTTTTTAAAAGCGTTTGTATCGCGGCAAACGCGCGTTTATAGCTTCCCGCCTGTCTGAAAGCGTCGTGAACGTCCTCCGGACCGTCGACCGATACGGCGACGGATTCGATTTTACATTCCTTAAGGTCGGATATGATCTTATCAGACATCGTATATCCGTTTGTTATTATGCAGACTTTAACGCCTCTGTCCGTAAGCGCGGAGACTATCGTTTTCCAGTCGCGCCGCATGAACACCTCGCCGCCTATCATCGAAACGCGGCGGCAGCCGAGCTTTGAAAGCTGGAGCGCGACGTCTTTACATTCCTCTGTCGTAAGCTCGTTTTCGCGGGCTTTTCCGCCGCAGGAGCCGCAGTACGCGCACGAAAAACAGCACGCAAGCGTTATCTCCCACACGCAGCTTAAAAGCCTGTAACCGCTCATTTCAGCAAGGTCCCGCATTCAGGACAGAATTTTGAATCATATGTATTGATCGCGCCGCACGAAGGACAGACCGAGGACAGTTTGTTTCCGCATTTACCGCAGAAATTGGCGGTCTTCGGCATTTTTGCGCCGCATTTTCCGCATATTTTATCCTGCTCCTCCGGCTTCTTTGCCATATTCTGCTGATCGGTCATACTCATAAAACCGATACCGCCCCCGCTGTTCGGCTTCGGTCCCGCGTACGCCATCATGAACTGAGGCTGAAAGTACTGCGGTCCCGCGTAAACGGCGCCGTACCCGTTCACAGCCGATTCTCTGAAAGCTTTTTCAAGTCTTTCCTTCTCCGCGGCTTTTCCGGTTTTTTCCTCCGGCTCTTCGGATCTTTCCGGCTCTTCGGGTTCATCCGGTTCTTCAGGCTCTTCGGGCTCTTCGGGCTCTTCGGGTTCTTCGGGCTCTTCGGGTTCTTCGGGCTCTTCGGGTTCCTCCGGGTCGTCATCATTTATACCGAAATACTCGGGACCGGCGTAAACGCAGACGAATTCCTCGGGCTTTGGCGGTATCTCCGCCGCTTCGGTTTCGGGCTCGCCGTCCAATTCGTCCATCATACCGGGACCGGCGTAAACGTCCTCAAACTCGCTGTCGTCATTTTTGTTCTCGGGATATTTTGCCATTTTGATTTTCCTCCTGATATTTCATCGCAGCGCTTCTTGCAAGCTCGTCGCACCTTTCGTTATACGGGTGACCGGCGTGACCTTTTATCCAGACGTATTCCACCTTGTGAGGCTCAACGGCGTTGAGCAGTCTGTCCCACAGCTCGACGTTCAGCGCGGGTTTGTTGTCGGATTTGCGCCAGCCGTTCATACGCCACATTTTCGCCCATCCCTGAGAAAGCCCGTCCGTAACGTATTTTGAGTCGGAGCAGAAAGACACCTCGCACGGTCTTTTGAGCGCCTCGAACGCCGAGATCGCGCCGAGAAGCTCCATTCTGTTGTTCGTCGTTTCGGGCTCGCCGCCGCTCATCACCTTCTCTTTTCCGCGGCAGACGAGAACAGCCGCCCAGCCTCCGGGACCGGGATTGCAAAGGCACGAGCCGTCCGTATAAATAAAAACCTTATCCATAAAACGCTTCCTTTGTTTTGTATTCCCATTATACACTAATCAACGCAAAATGTCAAGTGCCGTCTTACGGCTTATTGTTTACAAATTTTTTTACAAAGAAAAATGAAACCGAAAGGCAAAAAGCGTATAATCGGATATATGAAACGTATTTATCTTGACAACGCGTCCACCACGCGCATATCAAAAACGGCGCTTGACGCTATGACGCCGTATTTTCAGACGCTCTGGGCAAATCCGTCGGGAGTTCATTCGTCCTCCGCCGCGGCGCGCGCCAGGTATGAGGATTCGCGGAAAAAGGTCGCGGGTATAATCGGCTGCGGCGATGATGAAATAATATTCACCTCGTCCGGCTCCGAGGCGAACTGCCTTGCCGTCAAGGGCGCGGCGAGAGCGAACGCGGACAGAGGCAGACATATAATCTCATCGTCAGCAGAGCATAAATCGGTCATGCTCGCGCTCGAAGAGCTTTGCTCCGAGGGCTTTGAAGTCACGTATATCGACCCCGGAAAGGACGGGATCACGGACGCGGAAAAGGTGCGCGCGGCCATACGTGACGATACGACGCTCGTCTGCGTTATGTACGCAAACAACGAAACGGGCGCGGTACAGCCCGTAAAGGAAATATCGCGCGCAGCGCACGCGGGCGGCGCTCTGTTTTTTACCGATGCGGTGCAGGCGGCGGGAGCTTTGCCGCTTGACGCCTCTTTGATCGGAGCCGATATGCTCTCTCTGTCCGGGCATAAAATCAACGCGCCAAAGGGTATAGGCGCGCTTTACGTGAAAAACGGCACGAGGCTCAGACCGCTGATAAACGGCTCGCAGGAGCGCGGTCTTCGCGGCGGCACGGAAAACGCGGCTTTTGCGGCGTCGTTTGCCGCGGCGCTTTGCGAGGCGCGGGACAGGATATCCGATACGGAGCGCGTCGCCGCCCTTCGCGATATGCTGTACCGCAGAATAAAAGCGGACGTGCCGGACGTCGTTATTAACGGCTCGCCGACGTCACGTCTGCCCGGGATACTGAATCTGACCTTCAAAGGCGTGCAGAACGACGGGCTTCTTCACCTGCTTGACATAGCTGGCATAGAGGCGTCCGCGGTCTCCGCGTGCGAAGCGAACGCAAGGGAGCCGAGCCACGTTCTGCTCTCGATGGGTCTGAGCGCCGAAGAAGCGAATTCCTCTGTCCGCTTCTCCCTCTGCCGCGACAACACGGAGGAGGAGATACGGCGCGCGGCGGAGACGGTTTCCGATATCATAAAGAAGCTGCGCTCGGCGTTGTGAACCCCCCGTGAACCCCCAACGCTCTCAGGTTCGCGTCGGGGAACCCCGGGCCCCCGCGAACCCCCAACGCTCTCAAGTTCGCGTCGGGGAACCCCGTGAATCCCCCGCCTCCCCCCGACGCAAGTCGGGGCTTTTAAAGAATAAAGAATAAAGCAGAAAGAAAAAAGAATAAATAAGAAGTTGACATGTCGGCAGAAATATGATACAATTGAAACGGTTAATGCGGACAAGTTCCGATATATAACGATAGATTCTAACCCCGTATAAGTTGGAGGGGATATACAAATGATTGCGTGTTATCTTTCCATAGCGATTTTGATCTGTGTTTTCTGTATTTTCGGAAGATATTTTATTTCAAGAATTATATTTGCGGTTAAACTCAGGGCGTTGTGCAGATCCCGGGGTGCTGAGATGCGCGCGACATCTGCATTTTGGTGGTTTAAAAGCATTAGTTCAAAAAACTGCGACTTTTATATTGAAACGGATAAAACGGTTTTTTCCGTCAAGCTGATCGGTTTTATATCAAAGAAAAATATGATATGTTTTATAGATGAGCGGCACTACTCAAGGAAAAATATGAGTTTTCAGTTTCACGGCTCGGCTTTTCAAATAGAATACAAGACGCATGAAATGCCGGCGCATAACTTCAGGTATAAATACGGATCGGATCATATAAAGAATTGGGAGCCCTGT
The DNA here is from genome assembly GCA_902782785.1 of uncultured Ruminococcus sp. Classification (GTDB taxonomy): domain Bacteria; phylum Bacillota; class Clostridia; order Oscillospirales; family CAG-272; genus UBA1248. The sequence continues at coordinate 9,162 of CACZOH010000085.1, forward strand.
TATGTGATATGCCCGAAGATACTGAA
>CACZOH010000086.1 GCA_902782785.1 uncultured Ruminococcus sp.
AAGACAGGGATTCGAACCCTGGAAGCGGTATTAGCGCTTACACGATTTCCAGTCGTGCGCCTTAGACCAACTCAGCCATCTTTCCATGGTGTTTGCTCGTGCTTTTTTTCAGTTGCTTGTGTAGTATATCACATTTTTTATAAAAAATCAAGCCCTTTTCGAAGAAAAAAACATATTTTCAGAAAAATTTTTTTATTTCATATTGCAATTTGAGTTTTTTATGGTAAAATAAATACAGATTTTATATTTGGAGGTTATTATGAAAGTTACGGTCTGGAATGAGTTTTATCACGAAAAGCTGGAGAAAGAAGTCGGAAATCTTTACCCCGACGGAATACACGAATATATCGCCGGATTTCTTCGCTCGGACGACGTTATTGTGCGCACCGCGACGCTCGATATGCCGGAATGCGGTCTTACCGATGAAGTATTGGCCGACACCGACGTACTTTTATGGTGGGGACATATGAGGCACGGCGACGTTCCCGATGAGATCGTTGACAGAGTTCAAAGATACGTTTTGGCCGGTATGGGACTTATAGTACTCCACTCCGGACATCACTCAAAAATTTTCAGACGCATGATGGGCACCACCTGCAACCTCAAATGGCGCGACGGCGCAAGAGAGCGTATATGGACGATAAAGCCAAATCATCCCATTGCCGCAGGTATTCCGGAAACATTCGCTCTTGAATGCGAGGAAATGTACGGCGAGCCTTTCGATATTGCAGAACCCGATGAGGTCGTATTCATGGGCTGGTTCAACGGCGGTGAGGTTTTCCGCTCGGGTTGTACCTGGGTACGCGGAAACGGAAAGATATTCTACCTGCAGCCCGGTCACGAATCAAACGGAAATTATCACAATCCTTACATACAAAGGATACTTCAAAACGCCGTAAGATGGGCATGCCCCGTAAATAAAAACCTTCCGCTTGAATGTCCCTGCGTTGAAGCGCTTGAAAAATAGTTATTAACGGCTGCCAAACGGCAGCCGTTATTTTAAAATGAAAGTTTATTGCTGAAGAATACTCCCGATACGTCGCCGTACGCGATTATCGTTCTTCTGTGATCCATAGTCCTGTTAAAAGATTTGCTGTAATAACCGAGTATCCGTCCGGTATAATCACGGATAGTTTTGTCTCCGTTATCCTCTATCTCATAATATCCCACAAGAAATCCGTTCGGCTTTTTTATTTCCACACGCTGCATATCTTAACCTCTCATTTTTGCTTTGAACGCCGCAAATGAAAACGGAGGGATATCGGATAATCTCACTTTATTCTTATCCGCCGTTCCCGTGCAGTTCAGAAATTCAAAATCCGAATATTCCGCGTCAAGCATAACGTCAGGCTCCATAGCGGGATCGGCAAAGTTATTCCATAATCCGACCGTTATAGTACCGTTTTCCTCGTCTTTTCTGCACTGTATATATAGCTCCGGACAACCGTAAACGTAAGCGGGCAGTTTTTTGCCGCCGAGCCACTCCGATACTTCTGCATATTGGCGGCTTCTTCTGTAATGACGCATTATATCCTGCTTATCGGCAAGTCTCGGATTTGCGTTTATTATAAGAAACCGCTGGCGTTTTTCGTTTTCATACATAACAGATACGGGTATGAATCTGCCGCCGTGTTCCGTATAGCTCAGAATCCTTGATTTTGCGTCAAAAGATACGTCGTATATGAGGGCGTCCTGTACGCTTACGATCTCGTTGTCGTCGGTGAATATTTCGCTTCCCGTATGTATCGGTTCTCCTATCTTACGCACGCCGCAGTCAATCCCTCTCTCAGTCAATATCTCTGCGGCGGCAATATCGAGAAGAAGTCCTCCGTCGAGAGCTTCCGCCGGGAGCGCCCTCGCGTTTTCGTCAAAAACAGCGCCGTAAGTCCCTTTTCCCTCAAATACGGTCGGTACGGAACAGTATGCGAGCGTCCGGGAGGCGTAGGGAAAGATCAGAAAATCGGGATTGTAGATATAATTGACTTTTGTCGGCATATTTACGTCGGACAGCTTTTTCATCGTCGAATATATCCTTACGCCGTCCTGTATTCCTTTAAAATTCTCGTCGATCCATTTATAAACCCTGCGGTTTCTCTCGTGCATTTTCGCATAGCCCTGCTCCGTATCGGGTTTTGAGTGATAGTCCAAACCGTATTTCAAAATACCGTCCGTACAGCCGGAGGCTCTTATCGCCGTATCGAAGTTTTCAAGAAAACTTGCAGGCGTATTCATACGGGGACGCGGGTATGCGTCTCCCTCAGCCATTATTTCGATATCATCCGTTTTTGTCCAGGAGCTTTCCATACGCTCCATTTCCACAGTATCCGCAAGCTTGTGTCCCCAGCTTCCCTGCGCAGACCAGTACGGAGCCCCTATCAGACGGACGAACGGTTTTGTATTCTCTCCGGCGAGCAGCCGTGCGATCTCTGCGGCGTCGACTCCGTCAACGTCCCATCCCGACATACATGTGCAGAAGCCGACGCGAATTTTGGGATCTGTTTCGTCCGCCGCCGCTCTTATGATCTTTGCAAAACGTCTGAATGCGTCGCCGTTCGCCTTGATATATGCGTCTCTGTATTTGTTTTTGCCTCCGGACATTATATGGCTGTTTATCTCTTCACGCGTTAGGTTTTCACCGGTTATTTCATTTATCGTTTTTATGTGGAGCGGGCAGAGGCATGCCGGAAAATCTCCGTGAAAGCCGTATCTGAAATCATCGTCGAACATTATCAGATCAACGCCGCATTTCGCTATATCCTTTATGTAATCGGCGGAAAAACGGAGAAAATCCGGATCCATGGGGCACGCCTGTTTTTTATACTCCGCGCCGTCTATTCCTACCATATACTGAAACGGAGAGCCGGAATAAAACATAAAGGTCCAGAGCCACGCGCCGACCTCAAAACCGTTTTCTTTAAAATAAGCCGTAAATTCTTTCAGCGCCCTGAGACTTTTTTCTCTTTTTTCCGCATTTAGTTCATATGAACCGACGCTTATGAAAACGCGCTCCGCGTCAAATCGCTTAAGCTCTTTCAACGTGCTTTCCGGGCCGTAGCGCATCATTGCGCCGTTTCCGGCGGGAACGGATATTTTATACATAACTGCCTCCGTTTTTTCTTTTATTATATCACGGTTTTCTGTAATTGCAATACCATATTTGAAAAATCAACGGCCGGCGGCGCGTAAACGTATGACAAGCATACAAAAAAGAGGCTGTTTCGTTAAGGCGCAGCCTCTTTTCTGTTCTTCATTTCATTTGTCACATCCGCAGCGGCGGTCGTTATTGAATTCAGATATCGGAAATTCCATCCCGCGGAAGACAGAGCAGGCGTCCTCCGTTTCCGTAAACTGACATTCCTTCTCCGGCACCGAATAGACCCTGGCATCAAGCAGATACTGCGCGGGACGTTCAAGCCTTATGACCGAGAAAAGCCCGACGGAAACGACAAGGCGTCTGTCGCCCTGCGGAGCGAGATTTCCGATGCGTGAAGCGACGCCCGCGGGTATGTCGCGCTCGGACTGACACGGACAATGATGCGGTACCCTGCGCTCGATTATCTTTGCGCCCAGTACAACGGGATCGGCGATCTCGAGCACCGCAGTCGGCAGCGACGAGCTTCCGCATCCGCATCCCGGTCTGTCGGGGATATCGGGCAAGCCGCCGCAAAATCCGTCGACGTTCGGATCTGATCTGAATACCGAGGTCCCGCCCTCGCCGCCGTAAAGCACCGTGCGTTTATCGCATACGCAGAGACCTTCTATGATCTGTCTGTTCGTCAGATTGACGCAGCATTCAAACGTCATTCTTATATATATTCTCGCTTCTATACGGTAGAAGCCGTTGTTGAACGGAACGGGATCAACGCTTATATCAGCCGCGGCTATCTCTGCCGAGCAGCATCTGACGTTTGTGGAATGCTCGATTATATCGCGCCCGTAATCCGTAACGAAGACGGCGGTATCTTCAAAACAATCTTTGTCGCGGCAGCTGTCAAAAATTCTGTTTGTGTCAATATACGCGCTGCCGCGCTCCTGACACGATCTGTTGTCTGTCATATTATCCTCCATACAATAATATCAAAACTTCCTTTGATATTATTATACGGAATATCCGATTTCTTTGTTACTGTACTTCGGTTTGCAAGAACGTGGGTTTTGTCATACCGAACAGTATCCTGATGAATTCTTTTTTATACGGTATGAATTCTCCTTCGTCTATCATACTGCAAACAGTATCACAGTCCGCCCACATAACGTCCCTGACCTCTTCTTTTTGCAGCTTCAGGTCTTTTATATCAACGTTTTCAACGAACACGAAAAAGTCGTCAAACCCGCGGTCAAACGAAAGAGTTATCACAGGCCTGACGTTTGTAAAGTCAAGGTCAAGCCCTATTTCTTCAAAAAGCTCTCTCTTTGCCGCTTCGCGTCCGTTCTCGCCCGCTGTCGCACTCCCGCCGACGGTCACGTCCCACATACCGGACCAGCCGCTTTTGAAAAACTGCCTTTGCTGTATGAGCATTTTACCGTCATCTGACAAAACGACTATATGTACTACGCGGCGGTATTCTCCCTCGGTAAACCGTATTCCGCGCGGTTTTGTTCTTCCGGTCGGGTTTCCGTCAGCGTCAAGTATATCAAAAAGTTCGTTTTTCTCCGTCTTTACCGTTTTCTGATAAGCCAGCCGCTCGTCTCCGTTCTGCAAATATATTATCCCGCAGTATTCAAAACCGTTTTTCAGAAGCGCCCTCTGCATCGGAATATTGTCTCTGTGCGTGTCTATTCGAACGCTTCCGCAGAATGAAAGCGCAAAATCAAAACAAACGCCGGCGACCCCTTTACCGTGACAGTCCGCCGATACGGCTATTCTGTGGACGGCTCTGTATTCTCCGTCATCCTTCCATTTGCCGTCGTATATCTTCTCGTACGTCGGCTCGGGCTTATCCATACAGCAGAACACGGCGAGGATCTCTCCGTGTTCAACTACTTTGTATAACGTGCCGTCGTTTATATCCTTCTCCACGTCCGATTTCGACGGATAACCGTTGTTCCATTGTTTCAGATTTCCGCTTTTGCGCATGAAAGCGCGTGCGTCCTCATAAATCTTTTCTGTTTTTTCAGCGTCGGATAAGGTCGCTTTTTTAATTATCATATCGTCCTCATATTTCTTTTTTTTGCATATTATATTATATTTATCGAAAAATGTCAAGTGTTGGCATTGACAACCATAAAAAAATGTGATAAAATATAAATGGAATATTATAATAATCAGATATCGGAGCAGAAAATGAACGATAACAAAGCGCCTATCGGCAGAAAATACAAATCCGTTCCCGTCAGATCGGCGATACCGTACTGGTGCGCGGCGGCGGTATGGATCGCAGCGGCTTTATTCGTACCGTTTTACAGTATATGGCATATAATCATAATCGCTCTTATATCGGCGGCGGTCGGAATTATCGTAAAGCTCGTCCTACCGAAAGAGACGCGGCAGGTCGAGGTCCCGTTCGCATCAGGCAACCTCGCGCTTGACGATATAGTACACGAGATCGACCGCGCGTCCGACAGACTTGACGCGGTAAAAGTCGATATAAATGCAAAAGCTCCGTCCGCATCGGATAAGATAGGCGAAATAAGAGTACAGATAGACAGGATAAGGCAGGCACTGATAAATTCTCCGGACGACATAGGCTCCGTCAGACGATTCATAAACTATTATCTGCCTACAACCGTCAATCTTGCCGAAAGATACAAAACGACGCTTGAATCGGACAGCGGCGGCGATAACATAAAAACAACGCTCGGTTCCATAGAATCCGCGTTTGAGCAGATAAAAAAATCGTTTGAAAAACAGCACGACGCGCTGTTTGAAGATGACGTAATTGACGTGTCCGCAGACATAAAGGTCCTTGAAACAATGCTCGAAAGAGATAATTTAAAATAAACGGAGGATAATACAATGGCAGAAGAAATCAAATTGACGCTCGATCCGTTCGGCGTAAAGGAAGCGGAGGAAATACTCGAAGCCGACAAACCCGAGGAGCAGAAGCTCGCCGAGCTTTCCGAGCTTACTTCCGCAAACCTCACGGAAGAGGAAAAAACGCAGATAGCGGAATTTGCAAAACAGATCGACATTACCGACACAACTTCCATATTACAGTACGGCGCCGGTTCTCAGCAGAAGATAGCCGATTTTTCCGATTCGGCTTTGAAGAGCGTACGTACGGAGCAGCTGGGCGAAGCGGGCGAGATG